>JBFMHI010000003.1 GCA_040753085.1 bacterium
GTTTTTAGGTATATATAACACCAGAAGGTCTAAAAAACAACCTTCAAAATACAAGGGGCGTATTGTCTCTTCGGCCAAAACTGTTACCACTTTTTAGGGCTGTTTCTGACCGAAATGAGACAATGCCATAAAATAACCTGCTATCAGAACTACCATGATTATCTCGCCACTCGTTGATTCCTTTCCGAAGAGTTTACCTAACATCGCAACTCCGACAAGCATCATCCCTAAATCATAAAGGAACTTAGAGAAATACTTCGCTATTTTATTCCCCACCGAGTCATTTCTCATCGAGAATCCTCCTTCATCTCAGTCCTTTCACTCACCTCGTTTATTTACATTATTAGTAACTACTCAGGTGGATAGGCTGAAGGCTCCTGTGTAATTACTCTTATTATAACATTATTTTGTGTTATCGTCAATTAAAAAAAGGAAAAGGGCAGCGGAAAAGAAAATCCGCTGCCCAACTTTCACTATCTCCATCTCCCGCAGGTTTTAAACCTGCGGGAGGTTTAGATTTGTCATCAAGGATAGCCGCTTACTTTAGCACGACCATCTTGCGGGTCGAAGTGATATCTCCGGCTCTTAACTGGTAGAGATAGACTCCGGAGGCCACTTCCTGGCCATTAGAGTCTTTACCGTCCCAGTAAGCCGCCCGGACTTTGCTGCTGTAAGTTCCGGCCCTAAGATTGCCCAGATCAAGGGTCCTGACCAATTCACCGCTCATACTGTAAATATTAATAGTCACACTGGCTTCATTAGCCAAGGCAAAAGGTATCCAGGCCTCTGGGTTGAGCGGGTTAGGATAGCTCTGACCCAGGCTGGTCTTGAGCGGAACCGTGGCGGCCAGGCCCATGTTGATGGCTGTCTCTAAGAGGGACTTCATCTCTAAGACCGCTGAGGTCTGAGGTCCGGCCTCTAAGACAGCCAATACGGCCCGGTAGCCCTCCAGATAGAGGGAATGATCTATGCCGACCAGGCCAGCCAGAGTCGGGGCCGGATAGACACCCTCGAGGTTGGTAGCGGTCTTGCCCCAGTTGAGACCAACGATGAGCACATCGGCTGCCTCAACCTTACCGTTACCATCAGCATCCGCATAGGTAGCGCTTCTGGCATTTGTGCCGATATCTCCCCACCAGGTTACCCGGCCGAGTTCAGCCTGGTCTTCCCAGTCAACCTTCCGAGGATATCGCTGGGTGCCACTTTGTCCCCAATATTGACCGATCGGCAGGACATCAGCCGCATCCACATCACCGTCGTTGTCTGTATCGCCTGGCCAGAGCTCCACCACGGATGGACAGAAGTTACCCTGGAGTTCGGCGGTATCTTGCCCACTGTTACCGGCCACATCGGTCAGGAAGGTGTAGAATTCAGCTGGCTCGTTGTGGTAATTCATCACAATGGTGTCGCCTACGGTCACCGCCGTAGAGGCCGCATCGATCCAGATCTTCAGGACGGCATCGCCAATCCATTCGGTCTGGACATCACCCCATAGATGTCGGCTGGTGTAGGCGGCGGAATTATGATCCCAGACAGACAGAGCCGTATCGATATTGATGCTGGTTACGGTCGGGGCATAGGTTCCAATCTCCTTCAGGTTGATCATAGGCTCGTTGAAGCGGATGAGGACATAGTCTTCCTTGCCGCTCCCTTTATCTTCACCCCGCGTACCCATGCCGGTGTTCTGATTCGCATCCGAATCTTCCGTGGTGCTCCTGATCAAACAACTGTTCGATCCATCGTAGGCCACGGCTTCCACAATGTAAGGCTGCTGACAGTCATACTCACCAAAGGTGCCGGTAATCTGTCGGTAGACGCAGTAGGCCAGGGAGTCACCGTTTGAACTGATAAAGGTTTGAGCGGTAGTCGCATCGAGCGCCCGGACATAATCGCCGACCTGGGGAATGGTATCCCCCGTGTCTCCGGAGAAGTGAATCTGCAAGACCGTCGTATCAGAGGTCCAACCGGCGCTATCGATGGTGTTCCAGTTATGAGTTGTGCCTGTCCCATCATAAGAGGTATTGAGTGGGATGCTGGTGTCTAAAGCGGCCATAAAGTCAGCGGCCACAGTTGTTCCGCCACTAACCACAGGAGCTATAACGGTGTTAGCTACGGTGTCGCCCATTTCGGTATTAAAGGTAATTTCCACGTAATCACAGGACTGCTGTCCATCGCAGTCGTCCTGATCGGGGTAGGCCACAATGCTCAGGATGCAGGGGGTTGGCCGCAGCAGGATCTCACCCGCTGGCGAGGACGGATCAAAGCCGATCGGGCTATTGGACTCGGTATATTGGGTAAGTGTCCGGTCAGTTGTGGCGCCACTCGAGAGCACACAACTGATGTTGCTGAAGGTCAACCGGCTGACCACGGTGCCGCTGGGGTTAGCCCCATCAAGAACTTTAAACCTGATCCTGGCAATGGGATAATCAGAGTATGTTCTGCCTATGGGGACACCATAGGTGGGCATTCCACCAGAACTTTTATCTTCCTCTTGAACCACGGAGATAGAGACCTTCTGGGCCTCTTCATCAACCACCCAGTGAAAGATGGGATGGAATACCGTGGTATCTCCTGACGCATTAACGGTGGGTGAATCAAGCAGATCGCCCAGTTCCACCGAGACCACATCTAAGATGCTCGACTGGGTATAATCGACGTCAAAGGCAATACCATAAAGAATCTGGGTATCAGCCGCATCAACTACTTCGGGAGTAGGGATGCCGGCCATGCCATCTAAGTAGACATAGAAATCGGCATAGCCACCTGGGGTGGTAGTGATGGATTGACAGGATCTTACATCAGCCAGATCACCGGGCACCACATCAGACAGAAAAAGGGTTCCGCTATCATTGATAGCCCCCGTATCTATCACCGTAACCTGAATGGTATCCAGCCGGCTGAGATTGATGCCGTCATAAACCTGGAGCCCGAAGACATAATCTCCCGTATCCTGGTTGGTAGCAGAGGCGTCGGTAGTCGGAGCCATAAAGCGGAGCTTCTGGGAATAGGTGTCAGAGGTGCCTTCGGCCGGGCTGTAGTCTTCGGCTGCCTGGGCCAGGGTATCTAAGATATAGCCATTACCACTGTTAGCGGTTGACGGCTGGCTGACTATACTCCAGCGATAGGAGAGTCGATCGGAGTTGGGATCGTTAGAGCCGGCCCCATCGAGGACCACATACTGGCCCATATAGACATATTTTATTTCCTGGGTCTTGTTGTCGTCTATGTCAGCCGTGGGCGGAGTATTGAAATTGGCCAGGCGATTAGCTGTACCGCCGTTTCCAAGCCAGGCGGGCGTCCAACTGCCTGCCGTGCCGTTCCAATAGGCAATGTAGTCAGTGACCGTATCGCCGCGATCATAGAAGCCGGTGGTAGCTCCAGTCAGGCCGTTTTCAAAACCGTCGGCATTAGAGGGATCATAGGGGCCGTCTTTGCCATAGCCGGTGCCGGACTTGGAGATACCCCACCAGTTATTCCTGGCCGAGATAACCGTGGTTTGAGTCGGGTCCTCTTTTTCCATGCCGTAATCACAATTGTCCCAGATAGCACACTGGCTCACGGACACGGTGGCCGCTTCATAGCCGGCGCCAATAAAGACACCGGTGTTATTCCGGGTGATGTAGCTGTCTGTAACGGTGACGGTAGCGTCAGCCGCGGCAATATTTATACCGTTATCAGCATATTTGATGGTGGCATCGGGAATATTTCCGGTAGAGCCGGCGGCAAACTTGATGCCTTTCCAGTCACCGCAGGCACCATCAGAGAATCCGTTGGCATTGGAATCCCGGCCGTCGGTCACGTCGTCATTAAAGGAAGTAAACAGGACAGTATTCCCCAGCCAATCACTCTGGCTGACCACTTTGGCTCCGCCGGTGGTGAGGGTTCCGTTTACCACCAGGGTAAGGTCATCCCCGGCCTTGAGAACTTGACCCGGCCTAATAGTCAGAGTGATACCGGTGGCTATGGTCAGATCATCTTTATCAAAGATATAGGGAACCGCTGTTCCATCCATAACGGTATCTATGGTGATGGTCGAATTCAGGTGGACGCCGTCGTGGGTATTGGTCAAATACCCCTCGATCTCCGTAGACTTATTGTAGATATTATTCCTGATGGTCCACCCGCCGATACCGTCGTTTACGCTGTCGGCTCCCACAAATCCGGCCAGTTCAATCGGCCAGTATTCATCATAAATCCAGTTGCCCGTAATGGTTTCCCCTCTGGAGTTGGAATAGATACCGCCATTTATCCCGTATTCATAATAGTCTACCCCGCCGGAACCGTTTTCAAAAGCCGCCCCTGAGATATAGGCCTCATCCGGGAATCCGGCCTTGAAGGCGCGACTGTCGTCATCATCATCAGTGGTGGTAGCACTTCCAGTACAATCCCAGTAAAAACGGGTCAGGGCATCATGTTCGCTGTCTACGTAGACCAGGGGGCCTTGCTCAGTGTATACCGTGGCCCGAAGGGAATCAGGCACAGGGGCCGTGTGAGAATGGGCGGTGCTGGTGTAATTTCCGTTCTGATAAATAGTACATCCGGTAACCGTTAAGACAGTGGCGTTACCATTCTGGGTGGAGTCACCCATGTTCTTGATACCCCAATCCCAGTTGCCGTAAATATTGCAGTCGGTTACATTGACTGTCCCGGCCGAGGTGGCGATTCTGACACCATCCAGCCGGTTATATCGGGCCGTGGAATCATCCAGGGTGAAGGTCCCGTCAGGGATAACTCCCTTTACCAGAATACCAGAGCCAAAGCTATACTGCAAGGTAACATTATTGATGGTCGGCTCAGCCGAGTCAACCACGATCATACCGGTGGCCAACTCATCCAGGTTGCCGATCTCGGTTTCGCCAATGGCATCGGCGTCGTCACCGTAAAGTCCACCATACTCGAGGGTGGCATAACGGATGGTTCCAGCCGAACCGGCTCCAAAGTAAATAGAGTTCCAGTCTCCCCGATCCGGGAGGGCCGTGCTCTGTCCCTTAGAGGTAAAGGTGATCTTCTTAGTAGCTGTTCCAGCCGCGGTCAGGGTTGCCCCAGACCTAACGGTAATGCCGAGCTGATAGGCCAATCTGGATTTATTATCCGGCACAAAGACCACTGTAACACCAGGCTTAATGGTCAGGGTATTACCTGAAGCAATCTCAACACCACCCTCAACGATGTAAGGGCTGCCATTTTCTTCCCAGGTAGCAGGAACACTGTGCTCCAGGCTGCCGGCGCCAACTACTCCATCCTGCACGTGGTAGCTGGGGGCATTGGGATACTGGTCATCCCAGACCCGGTTAACATAGGTGCCGCTCGTGACCACAATGGCCTGTTTACCTGCGGTGTAACCCAGGCTGGGGTCTTCATCGGCCGTAATCTTGGTGGCCAGTCCAGCCGCTGCGTCCCGGTAGTAAAAGGTGGCTGAATTCTGACCGGCCTTGATAGTCACTGAGGTGATGGCCTTAAAGGTATCCTTCGTCCCGTAAAGGGAGAACTCGGCCACGCCGGTTGAATTGGAAGTAAGCTTAATTGTCAGGTCGGCTGCAGCCGCCTCTGCTTTACCGTAACTGTTCTGAAGCTGGATGGTGATTGGGCCGGAAATCATATTGGCTGCTACGGCCTGCATATCGCTGGTAAATACAATCTTCGATACGGCCGCTTTAGCCACGCCGGCACCAACCGCCAACATAAAAACTGTTAGAAGAACGATTAATTCGCTTCCCCATTTGTTCTTCACTCTTTTCATAAGAAATAAACCTCCTTTTTGATTTTTTCGTCTTGTCCTCATCTTTATCTTTACTGGATGGGGGCTGACGAAATTCCCCTCCTCCCTGTTTTTTGATGGCCTATTTTATTATGTTATAAATGCGGTGCAGATCGGCTGGATAATGAACTTAGTCGCCGGCTTTGAGACTGCGTATAACGTATAAGATAATAGACCACTGTGATTTTACAGTTAGCAGCAGTCGCCGCTGCTCTCTAAATTACCCCTCCTTTCTTGAAAAAATCAAATACCCCACTTTGGTCAGGAAGATAGAGAAGATAGAGTGGGTATTTACCCCTTGGCCTTTTAGTCGCTAGGTGCTTTGTTTATCCGGAGAGGGATGGCGGCCTGCCCTCTCCTGGTAAGGGAGCTTGGAATTCAACCTCCTCTAATACAATTATTAAGGTAACTATTCAGCTACGGATGGACACGGATGAAACACTGATGGGCAACCACAGAGGGTTGCCCCTACTTGTGTTGGGCAACCACAAGGGGTTGATGGGCAACCACAAGGGTTGCCCCTACTATTTATCCGTGCTAATCCGTGTTAATCCGTGGCTGAATAATTACATTGATAATTAAAAAGGCTTATCACCTTTCCAGGATACACCCTCCACCTGGTGATGATAAGCCTTCTTTTTTCTGTCTTAGGTGGAAGGCGCATTCTGGATTAAATGCGAAATTCAAGCTTGTTTTTATCTTGGAGATGCAACTTCAAAGGTAATTATGGCGCAACTTCTACTGATGAACTATGTTACATAATGTATTACGGTACGGTGGTGATAAGGCACACCTTTCCACTTGTTCACTACACTTTGTTTATCTTATCGACCATATATTAAATAAACTTTAGAGGTTTTTCGATCTGTGGGGTTAAACTTCTTGTAACCGTTCAGCCACCAAGGCACGAAGACACGAAGGGGAAATTATTGATGAATTTTGTGTCTTCGTGTCTTTGTGGCTGAACACTTACAACTTCTTTTTTTGGGGGGGGGCGATAAAGAGGCTATAATGCTGGGGAAGAAAGAAACCAGGTTTCTTGAAGAAACCTGGTTTCTGTTTAACACCACCTCCGGCAGGTTTCAAACCTGCCGAAGGTTTAGAAGTCTCATACAGGATAGCCGCTTACTTCAATACGACCATCCTCCGGGTCGAAGTCACATCTCCGGCTATTAACTGGTAGAGATAAACTCCGGAGGCCACTTCATGGCCATTGGAGTCTTTTCCATCCCAGTAAGCCGCCCGGCTCTTGCTGGTGTAGGTCCCGGCCTCAAGTTTGCCCAGGTCAAGGGTCCTGACCAATTCGCCGGAAAGGGTATAAATCTTGATGGTTACATTGGTCTCTGCCAGGAGGGCGAAAGGTATCCAGACCTCAGGATTAAGCGGGTTAGGATAGCTCTGCCTCAGCGTAGTCTTGAGCGGAACCGTGGCGGCCAGTCCCAGGTTAATGGCTGTCTCTAAGAGGGACTTCATCTCTAAGACCTTCGTGGTCTGGGGGCCGGCCTCCAGGGCAGCCAATACGGCCTTGTAGCCTTCCAGATAGAGGGAATGATCCACGCCGACCAGGCCAGCCATTGCCGGGGCAGGATAGACCCCATCGATGTGGGTATGGGTTTTGCCCCAGTTGAGACCAACGATGAGGACATCGGCTGCCTCAACCTTACCGTTGCCATCAGCATCAGCATAAGTGGCGCTTCTGGCGGCAGTGCCGGCCTCTCCCCACCAGATTACCCGGCCGAGCTTGGCCTGGTCTTCCCAGTCAATCTTAATGGGATAGCGGGCTGGGCCGCTTGTCCCCCAGTATTGACCGATAGGCAGGATATCGGCCGCATCAACATCGCCGTCATTGTCTGTATCACCCGGCCAGAGCGATTCAACCTCGGCCGAACAGAAATTGCCCTGAAGCTCGACCGTATCAGAGCCTGCATTGCCGGCTACATCGGTCAGGAAGGTATAAAATTTATCAGGCTTGGCATAATTCATTACAATAGTGTCGCCTACCGTCACCTCGGTAGTGGCCTCATCGATCCAGATCTTCAGGACCGCATCACCAATCCATTCGGTCTCGACCTGGCCCCAATTATGTCTGACCCCAAAGGCCGGAGTATTATGATCAAATACGGCCAGGGCCGTCTCGATATTGATATTGGTTATGCTGGGGGAATATGTCCCAATTTCCTTCAGATTGAGCATTGGTTCGTTGAAACGGATGAGCACGTAGTCCTGTTTGCCGGCGCCTTTATCTTCGCCCCGGCTGCCGTATCCGGTGATCTGACTGGCATCTGGATCCTCGGCGGGGCTTCTAAGTAGACAACTGTTTGATCCATCGTAGGCCACGGCTTCAATAATATAAGGCGGCAGGCAGTCATACTGACCAAAGGAGCCGGTGATCTGCCGGGGGACACAGAAGGCCAGGGAATCACCCATTGAACTGACAAAGCCTTGAGTTATGGTCTGATCAGCCGGCCGTGCCCAATCACCGACCCTGGGGATATCATTCTGAGGGTGGCCGGAAAAGACCGCCACGAATTCGGTGTTAGATAGCCAATAACCGGTATCAATGGTTTCCCAGGGGTGAGTTGTGCCGTTTCCATCTTTATCGGTGTTAAGCGGGAGGCTGGCATTTAGAGCCGCGGTGAGGGTAGCGCTCGTCCAGGTAAGATCAGCCATGCCAGAGATACGGCTGTCCATAGCGGTGTTAAAGGTAATCTTCACTGAATCACCGCTCTGCTGTCCGTCGCAATTATCCTGATCAGGCGTGGCCACAATGCTCGTGAGGCAGGGGATGGGTCTCAACCTGATCTCGCCTGCTGGCGAGTTAGGATCAAAACCAATAGGGGTATTAGTCTCGGTATATCTGGTAATGGCCGGTTTAGTCCCGGCAGGTTTAGGCCCATCAGAGAGACTACAACTGATGTTACTGAAGGTCAGCCGGCTGACCACCACCCCGCTTGGCTTGGCGCCTTCCAGGACCTTAAACCTGACCCTGGCTATGGGATAATCAGCGTAGGTTCTACCTGTCGGGACGCCATACACATAGAGGCCATTGGCGCTTCTATCTGCCTCTTGAGTCACCGAGATAGAAACCTTCTGGGACTTTTCATCCACCACCCAGTGAAGGATGGGGTGGATTATGCCGACCGCGGTAGGTGAATCGAGCAGATCGCCCAATTCCACCGAGACCACATCCACGAGGCTGGACTGGGTATAATCGATGTCAAAGGCAATACCAAAAAGGATTTCAGTGTCAGCGGCCTCAACTATCGCGGGGGTATCACCGCTTTCGAGGCCGTCTAAGTAGACATAGAAGTCAGCATAACCACCCGGGGTGGTGGTGATGACCTGGTTGGTTCTGGCGTCAGCCACCCGATTGCTGGGCACATCATCAGACAGATAAAGGGTCCCCCACGTGTTGATCGAGCCGGTATCTTGGAGGACAACCTGAATGGTGTCCATCCGGCTGATATTGATGCCGTCATAGACCTGCAGGCCAAAGGTATAAGTTCCAATATCAGAGGCGGCGGTTGGGGCGATAAAGCGCAGCTTCTGGGAGTAAGCATCCGAGGTCCCCTCAGGACAGCAATAATCCTCGGCTGCCTGGGTTAAGGCGTCTAAGGCATAACAGCTTCCAAAGTTAGCTGCAGCCGGCTGGCTGATCAGGCTCCAGCGATAGCAGAGTCGATCAGAGTTGGGGTCGCTGGAACCGGCGCCGTCGAGGACCACATATTGTCCCAGATAAACATATTTTATTTCCTGAGTCTTGTTGTCGTCTATGTCAGCCGTGGGCGGGGTGTTAATATTGGCCAGGGCATTAGCTGTGCCGCCGTTTCCAAGCCAGGCGGGAGTCCAATTGCCAGCCGTGCCGCCCACGTTCCAGTAGGCGATGTAGTCACTGACTGTATCGCCGCGATCATAAAAGCCGGTAGTCGCTCCGGTTTTACCGTTTTCAAAACCGTCGGCATTAGAGGGATCATAGGGGCCGTCTTTGCCATAGCCGGTGCCGGACTTGGAGACACCCCACCAGTTATCCCTGGCTGGAATAACCGTGGTTTCAGTGGGGTCATCTTTTTCCATGCCGTAATCACAATTGTCCCAGATGGCACACTGGCTTACTGACACGGGAGCCGCCTCACAACCCTTGCCAATAAGGACACCGGTGTTATTCCGGGTGATGTAGCTGTCTGTAAGGGTGACGGTAGCATTAGCCGCGGCAATATCTATCCCATTATCAGCATATTTAATGGTTGCATCCGCAAGGGTTCCGGTAGAACCGGCTTTAAAGACGATTCCCTTCCAATTGCCACAGGAACCATCAGTGAATCCGTCGGCATTGGAATCCCGGCCGTCGGTCACGTCGTCCTGGTAGGAGGTGAAGAGGACGGTATTGCCTGGCCAATCACTTCTCTTGACTACCTTGGCTCCCCCAGTGATGAGGGTTCCGTTCACAATCAAGGAGAGGTTGCCCCCGGCCTTGATAACCTGCCCCGGTTTGATAGTCAGGGTGACACCAGTGGCTACGGTCAGGTCATTACTATCAAAGATATAGGGAACCGTTGTCCCGGTCATAGTTGTATTTAAGGTGATGGTCGAATTCAGTCGGACACCGTCGTGGGTGTTGGTCAAATACCCCTCGGTCTCAGTAGACTTATGGTAGGTATTACCGCTGATGGTCCATCCGCCGATCCCATCGTCTCTTCCATCGGCCCCCACAAAGCCGGACAGCTCGATAGGCCAGTGCTCATCGTAGATATAGTTATCGTGGATATTCTCCTGCTTGGAGTTGGAATAGATGCCGCCGTCTAAACCGTAGGTATAATAATCTACACCGCTGGAACCGTTTTCAAACCTTTGGGCGGCGGGATAGGCCTCATCCGGAAATCCACAGTTGGTGTAAATATCATCTACCGTCCCGTTGTTATCCCAGTCAAAACGGACCCGGGCATCATGGTAAGTGTCTTCATAGGTTAATGTCCCTTGCTCATCGTATACGGTGGCCTTAAGGGAATCAGGGACAGAAGAACAAATATGAGCATGGGCCTTACTGGAGTAATCACCGTTTTGATAAATAGTGCATCCGGCGACCTCTAAGAGAGTGGCATTGTCATTCTGGCTGGCATCACCGACGTTCTTGATGCCCCAATCCCAGTTGCCATAGATCTCACAGTCGGTTACCTTGACTGCCCCGGCCGAGGTAGCGATCCGGACACCATCCAGCCGATTATAGCGGACAATTGATTTATCCAGGATGAAGGTTTTGCCGGCGCCGGGGATAACTCCCTTTACCAGGATACCGAAGCCAAAGCTGTACTGCAAAGTAACATTATCAATGACCGGCTCAGAGGAATCAACCACGATCATACCAATAGCCAGGTCATCCAGAGCAGATATTTCGGTTTCACCCAGGGCATCGGCATCGTCGCCGTATAGTCCGCCATACTCGAGGGTGGCATAGCGGATGGTCCCGCCAGAACCAGGCTCAAAAAGGATAGACCGCCAGTCTCCGCGATCAGGTATGGCCGTGCTCTGGCCCTTAGAGGTAAAGGTGATCTTCTTGGTAGCTGTTCCGGCGGCGGTGAGGGTTGCCCCGGACTTAACGGTAATGCCGAGTTGATAGGCCAGTCTGGATTTATTATCCGGCACAAAGACCACTGTAACACCAGGCTTAATGGTCAGGGTATTGCCTGAAGCAATTTCAATTCCACCCTCCACGATGTAAGGGCTGCCCTTTTCTTCCCAGGTAGCAAGAACACTGTGCCCCAGAGTGTCGGCGCCAACTACTCCATCCTGCATGTGGTAGCTGGGGGCATTAGGATACTGATCATCCCAGACCCGGTTAACATAGGTCCCCTTAGTGACCACAATGGCTTGGGTGCCGGCGGTGTAACCGAGGTCAGGGGTTTCATCGGCCGTAATTTGGATGGCCATCCCGGCGGTTGCATCACGGTAGTAAAAGGTGGCTGAATTCTGGCCGACACCGATGGTCACCGAGGTCACGGCCTTAAAGCCTTCGGCTGTCTCGTCAATGGAAAACTCCGCCTTTCCAGTCGAGTTGGAAGCCAGGTTAATGGTCACCGGAGCCGCCGCCGCTTCCGGCTCACCATACTTGTTCTGAAGCTGGATAGTAATCGGGCCGGAAATCATATTGGTTGACACGGCTTGCATGTCACTGGTAAAGACGATCTTAGAGATAGCCGCCTCCGCTGCTTCGGTCCCGATGGCCAACGTAAACACTGGGAGAAGAGCCATTAATACGCTTCCCCATCTTTTCTTCGTTTCCTTCATTTAAAAACCTCCTTGTTTGATTTTTCGTAACTATTCTTGCCGAATCCTCCCCTTCCCTTCCTGTTGGGGGAGATCATATCCAGTAATCGTTACGGCGGTATCATCTGCCTCATCTCTCTGGCCTCCTTTCTCTAAGGTAACCGTTCAGGTATAGCTGCACGGATTAGCACGGATAAATAACACAGGACAGAAGGCGGAAGTGTAGGGACAGGGCTTGTCCCTGTCCGTGCTTGTCCATGTCCGTTCCGTAGACGGACAACCACAAGGGTTGTCCCTACAGCCTAAGGACAGACCCTAATCACGGACACGGCTCACGGATTCTCCGTGTTTCATCTGTGTGCATCTGTGGCTGAACGGTTACTCTCTGAGAAATAACTGCCATAGGGTATCAGGTAATGGGTGATCACCGATTACCGATTACCTGAGTAGTTACTTCAAAACGTAACCGTTCAGCCACAAAGCCACTAAGGCACGAAGAGAATAATGAAATAGCCCACGGATGACACAGATTTTGGCGAATTCTCACGGATTTTTTCTAATAAATTTTTATCCGTGTCAATCCGTTTCATCCGTGCAATCCGTATGCTATTATTTGTAATCTTTGTGCCTTAGTAGCTGAACGCTTACTTCAAAACTATCATCTTCCTGGCGCCGGTGAAAGACCCGGCTTGGAGCTGGTAAAAATAGATGCCACTGGACACCTCTTCTCCGCTCTCATCTCGGCCATCCCAGTAAGCCGCCCGATCCCGGCTTAGATAGCTGCCGGGCGGCAACTTGCCGGCATTGATGGCCTTGACCAATTGACCGGCTAAATTGTAAATGAATATAGTTGTTTCAGCCTCCTCAGCCAGCCGAAATGGTATCCAGACCTCCGGATTAAAAGGATTAGGATAATTTTGGAGGAGCTGGCTCCTGGCCGGAACCTGATTGGCCAGGGCCAGTTGGATATATTCGGCCAGGACCTCTGTCAGCTCGGTATAAGGCGTATCTTTAAGGACTTCATACATCGCCCGCAGAGGTTCAAGGTCCAATGGCTGAATGCTCACTTCTGACTGCTGACCCCTGATTTCTGACATCTGACTGCCGGCTTTTGTCTGCTGAGTCTTGTGCCAATTCATCCCAATAGGCAATATGTCTCTGGCATCAACTATCCCATCGCCATTAGCATCAGCATAAGCGGCCAGGGTAACTTTCCAGGAGGCGGCCGGTTGGGGAGTCCAATTGGAGGAAGCCGTCTCTCTGGGCGGCCCCTGAGTTTTCCAATACAGGCCAATAGGCAGCACATCCCTGGCATCGACCAGACGGTCATTATTGGTATCTCCCGGCCAGACCAGAACCTGGGAGACACTGCCTTCCTTGATGATAATCTCACTGCTGGTCGGGAGCAAGGAAATAGACCTATCCAAAGAATCCCTGGCTATTATATTTGAGAACACCAGGGTTATTCTTGTCCCGGACGCCAGCCCTTCGGCTATTCTGAAGATCACTTTGGCTATTGATTGGCCTGGTTCGAAGCCGGATACCCCTTTTGAATGGAGGCCCTTTTTTCTGGAAAGACCTATTTCTATCCGGCCTTGACCCTTTTCAGACTCAAAGAAGACCAGTTTCCCAGGATCAATATCGAGAAATGGACCGGGACTAACTTCCAATACTTCAACGGCCTCAGAAGGAAAGGCAGAGATTTCAAACACCAGGCCAAAAAGGTCGGATACGGGATGTTGTCTATCCCCAACTTCGACTTCCACCTCAAACTCTTCCCGGCTCACCTTGGTGTAAGTTGGTTGATCCCACCTCAATTCCACTTGTGACGAGACTAACGCCTTTACTTTAACCGTGGAGGGGGCGGAGAAATATCCAGCGGCATTGGCCACTACTAACTGGAAGATATATTCCCCTGGCTCTTGAGGGGTAAATTTAGGTTGAACCACGTTCTCCAGAATGATCCTCTCTGGTCCGGCTGCCTGGGTCCAGAAGTAACTAAGCTGTTCCCCCTCAGGGTCGTAACTGGCTCCGGCATCAAGGATGACTAAGGTCTTGACCCCGGTAGTAATGTCTGGTCCGGCTTCGGCAATAGGACTATGCAGGTCTTTGGCCCAGGGGGCATAATCCACGAAATCGCTTACCCTGTCTCCTGTTCCGGCCGGATTATAAAGCGGTCTGACCGTCGAATCATCTTTAGGTCCTGTTCCAGCGCCCCAATAGTTGCTTTCAGCCTCGATAGTGTAGGACTCATCCTGATTGAGAAGGCCGAACTCAAGGTTGTCGGTAATTTCACACCCCTTAAGGCGAAGTATCTTTTCCCTGGCTCCAGGATAAGACCGGGGGAAATCTCTAAAAAGGAGACCAATCCGGTTATTGGTTATCCTGGCCCGGTCAATTTGGATAGAAGCCCCCTTTATTCCTTCTATCCCGATAGTATTTTCCAAGATATGACAATCCCGGATAATCGGATCCCTCAAGGTGGCCGTAACACCTGCCGCCGCGTATCGAATCCGGCAGTAGCTCAACTCGAGGTCCTCTGGCGGGGACGTAACTTGGACCGCCACTACATTCTTGCCCTCTCTCAGGTAAGAACCAAGCTGATAGGTTTCTCCTGGATTAAAGGTTATTAGGGAGTCCTCATTTTTAGCTATTAATTGTCCATTGACGTAGACTTCATAATCGGTCACCGCCGAGATATGCAAGGGGGCCGTGATTTGCCGCGAGATAAGTTTATCTTCACTATTTCTGAGGGGGGGCGGATCAATAAAGATCTCCTGGCGATAATACCTCTCTCCCCCCGCCTCTATGGCAGGTTTCAGCCAATGGGCTTCTGTTTCAGGGAGCCAGTCCTTTGGGTCTCTGGGTTGGTCACCGCGGTCAACGGCGGCAGTTTTCCACCCGGAATCATCAAAGTCAACCTGCATCCAATCTGACGGGGCTGCCTCGCCTTCTAATCTTTTCCAGGAGGCATCGGTGATTACACTCATTTCTCGGTAAAGATGGTAGGTCTCCTCCTTACCCTCACAGCATTCTCCTTCAGACTTCAATCCCCTGACTGTGAAAGATTCCTGAATAGGCAAGTCTACCAGAAGGGACTGCTTAATTTCCAACTCCACAAAGTGAAGGCCGCTCCAATCACCGGCCCGGGGGGTAGTGGCCTCACTATCCCCGTTGCTATCTCCACCAAATTCATCATCCTTGAAAGAGGTGAAGGTAATGAGCCTATCGGCTGTTCCGTTGGCCTTGAGCCTTCCATTGATAGTCAAGGCCCCGGCGCTTTTAAGGATCACCCCAGGGCTGATCCTCCAGGTAGAATCCTCGCCCACCTTCAAGCCGTCCGCCAGATAAAAAGGCGCCCCATCCTCTTCCCAGATTACCTCTTCCTTCCCGGTAATATCGCCGCAGATCTTGATGGCATTGTATTGGTTGCCGAATATCTCGTTGTCCGTAATCAGATAGGCCTTGTTGGCGGTAATGCCGATGGCATAGTTGCGGTTATGGTTAATCAGGTTGTTTCTGATAATAGGCTCGGCTTCCTCCCCACAGAAGGTGGCGATGGTGCCGGCTATATAGCCGGTCAGATCATCGGTGTAGGTATAATCATCGTCTGGTGAGTAGGAATCATTGTAAGTCAGATGGTTCCATTCAATCAGGGGATCAGAGTCCTCTCTCACGGCCACCGCCCGATAGGCGTTGTAAGCGATCTTGTTGTTGGTGATGGTCGGGGAGGCATTGTGCAGCTCAATCCCGTCCTTAGAATAGAGGATAATCGCCCGGTTGATGATGGAGTCATCTAAGGATGAATCCCAAAAGAGGATTCCCTGCCAATCACCGTTATCCGCTGTTCGGCCGTGTGATGCCCCATCACAATTAATATCTCCGCCAAATTCATCATCAAAGCAGGAGGTAAAAACGAGGTAGTTGGCAGTCCAATCATCCGGCTGGACCGATTTCGGAGGGTCAATAATATAGAAGGCGTGGAGGCTACCCTCTGGGTCAGCATCAGCTATCAGCCTTCCTCTGACCTCCAGACCGGCCCCTTCGGACTTGGGTTTGGTTTCATCGAACTTGACCACCACGCCCGGGTTGACCGTCAAGGTAACGCCTTCTTCCACGATAACCCGCTGGACAAAATAGGGCGCTAAGTCATTATAGTTCCAACTGGTGCCGGCCACGGTGTAGTTGGCATACCAGACCGTATCCGTGCAGTGGTTAGCCGCATCGATCCAGACGGCATTATGGTTATTGCCCTTGATCAGGTTGTCCTTGATGATGTAACCGCCCACACAGTCGCCCAGTCGGTGCTGTCCTTTAATGACGGCCCAACCGTCATTGTCCTGGATGAGGTTGTCGGTAATGGTCTCAGAGGCGGTGGCGGTGGAGTAGATACCGCCGCCGGCTCCGTCTTCATCGGTTGGTCTGAGTCCATTGTCGTGAATATTACAGTCAGTCACCACCAGGTCAGTGTGGTTACCCACGTAGTAGTTACCCTCATTAAGGATGCCCCAGCGACCGTTTCTGGCCAATTCACAGTTATCAATAGTGATGGTGCCGTCATCTATCTTGAAGTTGGCTCCATCTAACCGGTTGTCGCTGAATTCAGAATTGGTGAGGGTCGGGTTCATCGGGAGGGTCGGATCATTAGTCATATCGGCTGTCCTGGGACCGCTGTAGAGTATCCCGGCGGCGGCCGAATTAGTGCTCCTGATATGATCGATGACCACATCAGTGCCATAGACCTCGATATTGCCCCGGTGATACTCACCTAAGCTGTCATCATACCAGCCACCGTAGCTGATATCCGCATAACTGATAATCGAATCTTGAGCGGTCTCTTCAAATTTGATCCTGGTCCAATCCCCGGCCTTAGGGTGATATACCTGGCCGTCCGGTTGGGTCCAGGTGCTGAAGGTGACACGCCGTTCCGGGATGGTGCCTTCCGCAGACGGCGCCCTCCCGGCCGCCTTTAAGGTTCCCTGAACGATCAGCTCAGGCGGCTGATTAGGATTGGTCAGGGTGGAGAATGGCCTGAAGAGGACCTCAACGCCCGGCTCAATGGTCAGGCTCACGCCGGGCCAAACCTTAACCAGGTCTTCGATAATGTAAGGAGAACCGGATATGTCCCAGACCACATCATCTACATATATCCGGTCATCATAAGGCGGTTGATCGTCCATGAGGCGGTTGACATAGGTGGCTGACTTTCTAACCGACCAGGCGCTGGTGAATTCGGACCGGTTGCCGCCGCAGTCAACAGCCGCTACTCGCCAGTAGTAGATTTCACCCATAATCATCGCCTGCTCATAGGGCAGGGCATACTTTACCGTGGAAGAGCCTTGACCTTCGACCTCGACGTTTACCTCAGGTGATGAGAAATCGGAATCCCGGTCCATCTGGAAGAGATAGTGAGTCGCATCCGAGACGGTTGTCCACTCAAAGGTGGGGGTCGAATCAGTCACCGGGGTTGGGGCCTGATCATTGACTACCTGACTCACCCTGGCCGGGTAGATCAGGGTCGGCCTAGCCGGCGACTGGAGGTCAACCTCAAATCTGTTGGGGGTGCTCCATTTGGTGGAATTAGTCGCCCGATCAAAGGCCTTGACCCGCCAGTAGTAGACACCTTCAGGAAAGGCGTTCAAACCAGCCAGAGCCCCGTCAAACCGGCCGCCGAACTGGCCATTGTAGGCCTGATAGTCGGCTTCGGTGATGTTGAATCGGCCGTCGCCATCCTGATCAATCGGCCAGCGGGTGTTGGCGATATTCTGAAGGCTGGGAACCCCGTTGGTCCTAAATTCCAAGAGCGGCTCAAAGGGCAGCTCGCTGATGTTTATCTCTAACGGATCAGAGAACTCGATATTGTCGCTTACCTGTAAGGTGTAAACGATGGGAGCCGAAGGATCACCCATCGGATCCCAGTCAAAGATGGGGGTGGTATCATTGACGCACTGACCGTCCGCCGGCGTAACCAGTCTTACTGAGCTGCAACTCACATAACAATTGTTAATATCAGTATCGATGTGGATTTCCCAGACATCGGCAGACCAACCGGTCTGGCCGCAACGGTTACCGGCCTCATCCACCCCGCCGACTCTCCAATAGTAGGTGCCGTCTCTCAGGGCCACGGTCGGCACATAGCTGGAGACCTTGGTCCATTCATTTACCTCGGGTGAGGAGAAGTCGATGTTGTTGTCAACCTGAATATTATAGGTGATCTTGTCTATGCTCGGCCCGGTGCCCTCATCCTCGTAGGCTGACCCCTCATCCGACCAGTCAAAGAAGGGGGTGTCATCATTGGTATAGGTGCCGTCATCCGGTGAAACCAGGCTCGGACATGAATCTACGTGCGGATCGATCCTGATCGCCCGGATCTCTGACCAGGTGGACTCATTCTCGGCACAGTCAATGGCCGTCACCCGCCAGTAGAAGGTCCGGCCGGCCCCGATACTGGGCAGAATAGTCGGCGTAAAGGTCATCCGGCCGTCTAAGACCTGGAACATCTCCGGATGATACACATCGTGAGGGTCTCTGGGATCATTGGAATAATCCACCGTCTGATTAAAGACATCTCCGCTATTATCGCCATTGTTCAGGTTGTCATCCACCTCGATCTGGATAAGATAGTAAACTGTATCGCAGTAATCTGAGTTAATGAAGTTGCCTGACAGCTCTGAGGAGTGGTAGGTCTTGGAATCAACCACCCGCTCCCAGGTCATCGTGGGGGTAATATCGTTGGTGGTATGCCAATCTGCCGGTGAGATCAGATTAGGGGCGTCTGGGGCCGTGGTGTCAATGGTGAATCTCCGGTAGGGACTGGTATGGCTCCACTCGGAGATGTTGCCGGCACAGTCCATCGCCCGGACTCGCCAATAATAGGTCCCCTCCGGCAGGACCGGCGTGACCGTCATTTGACTGCCGTGGATATAACCGGTCGTGCTGCCGTCTAAGGGGTTATCTCCGCCTACCAATTGCGACTCAAAGTCGTTTATGTCCAGAATAGGTGAAGAGAAATCAGCGTCATCATCGATCTGGAGCTGATACCTCAGGTCGTAAGCCTCCGGCTCATCCCAGTCTAAGGTTGGGGTGTCGTCATTGAAGATGATGGCGTCATCCGGTGAGGAATAGTTGGGCATATCCGGCGGCGTCAGGTCCACGGTAAAGGCCATCATATTCCCGCCGTTGCTTCTGTTGCCCGCCTCGTCCACGGCCATGACCCGCCAGTAGTAGTGCCCTTCCTTCAGCTCATAAGCCGGCGGCAGGGTATACTCGGACCCGGTCAGACCGGAGACAGAGACGTCCGGGTCGATAAAATCCGGATCCCCGGCATCTTTGGCCTTGACCAGCTCGAAGATGTAAGACAGCGTCCGTTGCTGGGTGTCGGTATCCTCCCAATAGAAGGTCGGCCTGGTTCGGCTGAAGGGCCGGCTGAGCGCTCCGCCGGTGCCTGAAAAGACGCTGGGTGAGATATCCGGCTCCACCGCATATCCCTCATCCTGGTAACTGACACAGCCAAAAGGCGCCAGGAGGGTTGGATCAGACGGTTCTCCCATCTCAGGATTGAAGCTCCAGACCTGGCTGGCGCACTGGTTGCCGGCCTTATCGTAGGCCGTTACCCGCCAGTAATAGATTACTCGGTTATCCATGGCCTCGGCATTAGCTGTTTGATAGCTGGAGACCGGTGGTGTTCCGGTGTTCCACTGATCAATAACCAGGGGAGCCGTAAAGCTTGATTCGGTATCAATCTGAATATTGTAGCTGATAATATTGGGGTCGGTCACATCGGCCCAATCAAATAACGGGGTGGTATCGGCCAGGGCGATCCCGTGGGAGGGAAAAAGCAACTCCGGTGTACAGGGTGGGATCGTATCGATGACAAAGACCTGGGCCTTCCAGGGTGAGTAGTTGCCCGCACAGTCTCTGGCCCTCACTCGCCAGATATAGCTGCCATCTGGCAGGGCCGCCGTATAAGTCGGCTGGGATAGCTCGGTAACGTCAACTACGAGTAAGACCCAGCCTGTCTCCGTTGGCGCAATCTGTAGGTCATAGCGAAGCTCCTCGCCGTGGCTGATCACCCAGGCTACAGTTTCAGGTGGATTGCCGTCCTCGGTACTGGTGAGATATGTAGCCGCCGTAGCACTCCAATCCACCCAGGCCGTCTGAGAAAGGGTATCTCCTTCATTCCAGATAAAGATTGGGGTCGGATCGGGCTCATAGTCGCCATCATCCAGGGTATCAGACAGGTCCTGGGGAGTGGTCGGCGCTTTGGTGTCCACGATAAAGGCAAAGGAGTCAGACCAGGTATTACCGGCATCATCGGTTACCTGCAGCTCCCACCAATAAAAATCTCCATCGGTGTCCGAATCCTCCAGACAGACAGTGGTGATAAAGCTATGCGCCGTCCCACCGCCGCCGACAGCCACCCACCCATTAGCATCACTATTAGGCAGATTAACCACGTTGGCGCTATCATAGACGCCCAGATTTCTATTGACGATTCGAACTTGATAGGTCACGGCTGGCGGTTCATCCAGACCGTTGGAACTGGCGCCGTAAGGCGGCAGGTCAATCCACTTTAAGATTGGGGTGCAGTCATTGATATGGAACTGCTGGCTGCAGAACTCTGAGTCAGCCCCGGGATAGATCAGTCTGGCCACCGGTGCCGTGGTATCCACCGTAAAGTAGCAGACTTCACTCCAGTTGCCTACTACCTCGTTACAGGTAGGATCCAGGGCCCTTACCCGCCAGAACCAGATGCCGTCCGGCAAGGTGGCCCCGGTCCAGGCCGTCGTCCGGTCGGAAAGCCAAGCTACCTGATTGCCGTTGGCATCCTGACCATTGCTGAAATTAAAGCTGCTAACTTCTGATGGCGCCGCCGCATTAACATTACCATTTCTGATCCAGAGGTCATACTCCACATCTTCTGAATCAGCAATCGAGAAAGATCCGTCATGATCGAGCTGGACTTCATACCACAGGTCGCTGGGCTGACTCCCTGAAGGATCAGCCACCTCGGTCCAGGTGAAGGTAGGCGCACCCGTATTGATCCGGTCTCCTCCATTAGTGCCGGTGGTGGTGCAGGCACCTGGTGACTGGACGATAGGCACCTCAGGTGGCACACAGTCTTCCAGGTCTATCACCACTTTCCACTTGACACTCCAGTTAGTGGAGTCTGCCCAGGAGTCATCGTTAACGGACATAATCCGCCACCAGTAGGTCCCTTCCGGGAGGCGACCGTCGTTAAGGGTGCTGGAGACGTCGGGGCTCAGGACATCGTAGACTAAGGTCGGATAGGTATCCCCAATAGTAAAACACGTCCTGGTGCCGGGTATCCGGGCCTGAATGAGGAGATTGGTGGAATCCCACGTTCCGGTATCTACCCCCCACCCCTCTCCATCATTTTGATCTTCAAAGTTATCATTGTTGAACCAGGCAAACTGGAAGATGTAGCTATCTCCGGCTTCACTTCCACCCGTGTTGCCAACGCCTCCAGTGATGCCATCAAGGACGCTCTCGTAAGGAATCCCTGGCCTGGGGTCCCAGCAGAAGGTAGGCTGCGGTGAATTAGTAGTGATATTATCGGGGAGAGACCTCAAGTCCACCGGCCTAATAGTAAAGGACCGGGTGGCGCTCCAGTTGGTGTAGGGGGTTCCAGCATCATAAGCCATAACCCGCCAGTAGTAGGTTCCGTTCTTGAGGTTGAAGGAGGCGGTGTCGATGGCGTAGTAGCCCTGGGTTGGATCAAGCCCCAAGATGGCCTGGCTGTCTGGGGTGTTAACCTTCTTCGGCCATACTTCCGGGCTGCCATCCGGATTAAATTCTATCCGGTCCGCAAAGCCCGGATTTTTATCAATCCAGATAGCCCACGTATCGACCACATCAGTATCGCCGGCGATGTTTTCATTGGCTCCAAAGACCAGGTCCGGGGTGGCGCTGTAGACATCAAACCCGTTTAAGGGATAATGGAGGCTGGGTGGAACGATGTCGAACCAGCCCAGATTGCTTTTAGTGTCCTCATTGGCTATGACCTGCCAGTAGTAGCGAGTGATTTCGCCTTCGGGCACACAGGTCAGGGCCAGGGTGTCAGGGAGGCTGAAGGAATGTGTTCCGGTAGTTCCAAAACCACCGGCCGGCACGGCCAAACCATAATCACCGGCGGCCGTGAAATAGAGGTTGACTTCAAATTCTAAGGGATAGAGGAAGTCGCTTCGTTCATCGACCTGGACAATGAATTGGGCGGCGGCCTCAGGCCCGTTCCAGTACCAGGTCAAATTTGGGGTGGCGTCCCAGGTGTCAATCCCGTTAATGGGACTGGTCACAGACAGGGCATGCCCCCTGCCCACCATAGCTGTTACCAACACAGCCAGGGCGGCCAATACTACCCTAATTATTTTTCCGACATCCGGTGTCTTCACTTAACAACCTCCGTGTAGTAAGATCTATCGCCCTCCTGGCAAAAACAAAAAGACCTATCGCAACAGAAACAATAGTTTCCTGCCCATAGGTCTTTTATCTTACCTTTGACCTTTGTCTTTGCTGCGATTAGGCTGTGTTTTAGCTGTGATTGTGCTTCAGTGAATGACTTGGTTAAAATGTAGCCCAGGCGTCTCGCCGGTGGTCATATTTGTAACCGTTCAGCCACCTTTGTGTCTTGGTGTCTTTGTGGCTGAACACTTACGTCATATTTACCGCCGGGACGGCTGCGCTGCTTACGAACAAACAAAAAAGGCCTATTATAGGGAGGGCCTTTTCCCTCCCTATAGGCCTCTTTTTTTAAGTCTAAGTAATCAGAATCGTAGCAAAGCTCCTGCCTTACGCCCAGCAAGGCCTTGCTGACAAATCGATACCGAACGCTTACGCTAATTTGAGACAACGCCTGAGGCTATTTAACCACGATTTCAGCTCCCTGAACGATAACCGTATCAATGCCAACCAAATTACCCGTTTCATTTTTAACTTTCAGAAGCAGATCATCTCGGCTAATGCCTATGGCCGTTGTTCCTTTATTCTCTGCCTTAAAATTAATAATAGCTAATACCCCCGAACCGGAGACGCCGCTCATCTCCCCTTTTCGAGTAATGGCCAACTCAATGGTGCCTTTTTCGTTATCAGGCATGCCCAAAAAAACTACATCTTCGCCCAGAAATTCCCCTGGTTCGGCGCCTTTAGCGGTTATTACCTTCGGATCGAAGGCCGCCCTAAAGGAGGTCTGGAAGAGATTAGTTACTTTTTCTATGCGGACTTCCAGGGCAAACTGGTCGCCTACTTTAGCTTCCTTTGAGGCCGGAACTATTTTTAGGAGAGGAATGTCCTGGGAGGGGGCGATGGTGGCAAAGCTTCCCTCCTGCCGGACAAAAATTCCTTCGGCCTCCTGTGATTCGACCTTAAAGTAATAAGTAGTATCCGGCTCAAGGCCGGTCAAATTAACGACATGTGAAGTAGTTAACTGAGTTTCCTTCGGAATGGAGAGACCGAGTTGTGGAGTTTTACCATAGAAAACCTGGGTGGTGGCCGGACGGTTGGTGGCCCAAGTGATCTGGGCTGAATCTACCGTGGGATGGGCCGATAGATTAGTGATGATTAGAAGGGTGGTAGTCCCCGGCTCCTTGGTCCTGAAGCTTCCTTCCTGGAAGGCCTTCTCTGCCTTGGCATCCTCGGATTCGACCTCAAAATAATAAAGGGTATCCGACTCAAGTCCAGTCAAATTAACGGTATGCGAAGTAGTCAACTGAGTTTCCTTCGTAGTTGAAAGACCGAGTTGTGGAGTTTTACCATAAAAGACCTGGGTGGTGGCCGGACGGTTGGTTAACCAGGTGATCCGGGCTGAATCTACGGTTGAACTGGCCGATAGATTAGTGATGATTAAAGGAGTGGCCTCATCCGGCTCCCCGGTGGTGAAGTTCCCTTCCTTGAAGGCCGATTCTGCCTGGGCATCCCGGGATTCAACCTTGAAATAGTAGAGGGTCTTTGATTCAAGACCGGGCAAATTAACCGTATGAGAGATAGTTAGCTGAGTTTGCAGCGTGGTTGAGAGACCAAGCCCGGGGGTTTTGCCGTAAAAGACCTGAGTAGTAGCCGGGCGGTTAGTTAACCAGGTAATCCGGGCTGAATTCGAGGCGGGTGTAACCGAGAGGTCGGTAATAGCCAGAGGCTGAGGCTCAGTTGAGCCATAGGTGAAAGGTTTTGATTCGGAATTGGCCTCATTTCCCTCAGGGTCTTCTGACTTGGCTATGATATAGTAGGTAGCTCCCGCTTTAAGATCGGTCAATTCAACCCTGTGCTCTAAGGCATAATTTTTATGGGGGGCACTCAATCGGCCCACATTAGGAGATTCCCCATACCTGACCTGACTGGTAGCCAGCTCGTTGGTCGCCCAACTGACCGCGGCCCCGTTAGCCAGAGGGGAGATATTGAGGTTAGAGATAACAGGTGCATTTACATCAGCCGAGGTGCCGGAATTAGAACTTTCCCCGCAGCCGGAGGGGAAAAGAATAGTAAGGATAAAAACCATCAAAAGTCGTCTGGACATAAATTGCACCCCCAATTTTGGTAACCGGTGATTAGGTACTCAGTAATAACCGATTAGCGCTTTTTCCCTCCCGATAACCTGTTACCGATAACCTGAGCCGTTACGTGGCGGCTAAAAAAAAAGCTTACCAGCGATAAGGTGACAAGGTTGCTCCTTCTCTTTTGGTAAGCCCGATTATTTTTTTGTCGGCAGCTTTTTAAAGTAGCCCTTTGATCAAGCGACTGTTATAACCCCTGATCCCCCTCCCTTCAGGATACCTTTTCTCTCTCAAAGGAGACATCCTTGTCTTACTCGCTTTATCGACAGAACGATAAATAAACTTTAGGGTGATAATTAGCGGATTGAGGTAATATATAACTGATACGCCAAGCTATTCTGGATTATTCGCCTTTTTTGACCGAGGATAAGTTTCGCGACTTTGGATAGGCTGAAGACTGACGTTCAATAGCCTTCAGCCTTCAGTCTGAGTAATTACGGACGGAGGTGGGTTTTCAAAAACGTCACGAGTTGGGGAAAGGATTTATTCTGGAAGGAATCCCCGAAGGCATGTCCATATTCCGGAAAGGTCACCAGTTTTACCGGCTTCCCCAGATGCAGCAATTCATTTCTGAGCATAAGGCTTTGGGTGATGGAAACTGTTCGGTCGTTCTCGCCGTGGAAGATCAAAACGGGCGCCGTTAGGAGGTCCAGATGGTAAAATGGCGAGCGGGCCTTAAAGATGGCCTCGACGGTGGATAAATTCAACCCCTGATTCAGAAACAGAACCAGTTCATCTTCGCGAAGGGAAAAACCGCCCAGTTGTCCGTAATAATTCACGAAGGCTTTGACGCGGCGGCCCAAAATTTCCGCCGACTGAAGGGCCAATCCGCCGCCCATGCTGTATCCAATAAGGCCCATCCTCTTGGCGTCAACTTTGGGATACCTCGAAAGGGATACAAATGCCTGGACAATGTCGATGACTTCTCCTGGATAGGGGTAGGTATGCTGACCTTCCGAAGGGGGATACCCCCGATAATCGGGAATGAAAACCACAAACCCTTCGGTGGCCAACGCCTCCAGCGTATCCCTCGTTCCCAATCCCTGAAAGTAACTCGCCGGCGGGTAATAGCCGTGGCATATCACTACCGCCGGATAAGGCCCAGCCCCATTTTTGGGTATCGCCAATAGTCCAGAGGTGGTGATGTCCTCACTTCGATATCGAACGCTTTCGATTCTAAATTGGGGTGAATCTTCCACCACTCGGGCCACGGTTAGGGGGGTGGGCTGAAATTTCTTTTTTGATAGGGTTTCGATGGCCGCCTGTTCGAAGACTGGTGGAAGACGGACCTTCCCAAGTTGGGGCGGCGTATCCTGGGCGGCGGTGGGAAAGGACGCACCCACCCCGTACCACATCAATATAAGTCCCGTGAATAAAAAGCGTTGTCTGCACAT
Organism: bacterium; assembly: GCA_040753085.1. Taxonomy (NCBI): domain Bacteria; species bacterium. Next base: position 25,977 of record JBFMHI010000003.1, read on the forward strand.
CATTCTTTTATGTTCTCTAAGTCTCTGTGATTCTGTAGGGGTGACTACTCAGGTAGATAGGCTGAAGGCTATTGAACTTCAGCCTTCAGCCTATCTACCTAATCAGTGGCTGAATAGTTACGATTTTTGGGATGGTTCACTTTACTGTGAAAGCTTGCGGCTGAGAGGTAGGGTGGGCACCGCCCACCAAAAAGGCGTAGATGGCGAACAGATTGGTGGGTAATGTCCACCCTACTTCTGCGGAAGGTTAACCGCGCCTAAAGTTTCACAAGAAAATGGATGATTTTGAACCGTCCCCGATTTTTTAAAGTTTGTCGTATTCTTCCGGCTCTATATCTGCTACTTTAGCCATAGCCTTTTCAAATTTTTTCCTACTTCTTTTGGCTCTTTTTTCGAAATACTCGCCAGTAATTAATGCTGATACCTTCTCTGCAAGTGCCGTAGATATAAATTGGTTTATTGACACATGATCTTTCTTGACTAACTCACAAGCAATTTCATGCAATGAATCAGGCAATCTTAGGCTGAGCGTACTCATTGATCACCCCAATAGGCCGCAATTTCAGCCGTTATGTCATTGTCACTCAAAGTTTGAATATGTGGCAAGGCTTGGGGTTTCTTTCAATAAGGCTTTCAAGTCTTGCACAGCAGCAGACCGACTTGCCTCGTGAGCAAGCAACAATACTTCGACATATTGACCAGAGCGGAATGGGAGATTAGAGAGTATAACTCGCTGAGGATTCTCAATTACAAGATGTGTTCGATATGCTTGCATCATACCTCCTTCGTATCTACTCAAAATCAAGTTGAGAACTTGTCAATTGCGAGCCCGAACGGAGTGAGGAAGGGAGCAATCCGTCCTGTTTCGCCTTCGGCTTACAGTCTTCGCATTACGACACAGCCTCTTCAAGGGTAACTACTCAACTTAGTTTTGAGTAGTTACCAACATCCTTACGATATTAAACTCATTCCCATCATTGGAAAATGACGATCAAACCCAAATGCGTCATGAATGTTATAGCGTTGACACACAACAAAACTGGCACAATCAGTCAATGATAAGAGTGTTCTTTCATATTGACGAAATACAGCGATCGACTCTTGAAAAAGGTCGTGATCAATATACCCCACGCGTAAAATGCCTGTTTTACTCGTCAAGATGATAATATCCAGAAATCGAATGGCGATATGATGACTGCTATCATACCTCAGTCGAGTCACAGTTTCGTTAAGAACATAATCTGTCGTGAGTAAATGGGCACGTTGTTGCTTCAACCGGTTATAGAGTCGATTTACCTCTTTATGATAGTGATCGTGACTATCGGTCAGCGCGATCCACGCTCCTGTATCGACAAAAATCATGCTGCATCCCTTGTATATAAAATCTTATCATGATTTACTGAGGCATCCTCCCGATCGGTGTGACATAAGCCAATTATTTGATCAAGCAACGCATAGCCGTCAGTCTCTTCAGGGGGTTCGATCACTTCGATATCCACCCAAATTTTCTGTTGCGGCATCGTTTTCACGATATCGATCATGGGGATATATAACCCATCCTCTTGTTTAATTGCTTCAACTTTCATATATCTACCCTCTCTCGTATAATATAAATTATGAACGCTCTCGGATAAAACCTGTTTTTGACAGGTTCAGAAGTTAACCTCTATTTATCCGATACTCCTCGATTACTCGCGCTGGATCGGGTAGGTCAGGGGCCTTTCAGCCCCATTCCCCCCTAAGAACTGTACATGGAAGTTTCCCCACATACAGCTCAAGCATCTCAAAGGCGGCCCTTGTGGGACAGCCCGACTGTGATTATTCCTATCACAGCCTTTGCGATACGCATTTGCAGCCTTCTGACTTCCCGTTGAGCTTCCTTCCAGTTACAGAAACATGCCGAGCACTCCTATAACTACTTGAATACACTCAGCTATGCGACATCGTGTCGCACCTAACGACAAAGCTCAGCGACGGGGGGAATGCGGCGGTGACTGAGCGGTGCGAGTGGAGGCGAGCTTGCTCGCCGAAGCGAGCATCCGTTCCAGCCGCTTGTTCGACGGTGCGAAGCGTCCGCTCGAACTATTTTTATACAGTTCCGGATAAAAACCTGTAGACAGGCTCCGGTGATTGAGTCTTCATCCTTTGATCACGCCCATGGGTTTGAGCCTGGACACCAGACGGCCAATGCCGGCCCCATCAGTTACTTCAGCTACATCTTCGATATCCTTATACACCCCCGGTGCTTCCTCGGCAATTCCCTTCAGAGAGCCGCCTTTAACATAAATCTTCTCTTTTTCTAAATCTTCTTTGACCTGACTTCCCCTGAATTTTTTCAGGGCCGCGTGTCTGGAAAGGAGCCGGCCGGCCCCATGCGGGGTGCTGGCGAAGGTCTCAGCCGCGGCCTTATCGGTTCCAACTAAGAGATAAGAGGCAGTGCCCATACTACCCGGCAGGAGGATAGGCTGGCCGACTTTCTTATAAGCTTCGGGCACCTCCGGATGTCCCGGGCCAAAGGCCCTGGTAGCCCCCTTGCGATGGACATAGACAGACTTGCGCACACCATCAACTTCGTGTTCTTCCAGTTTGGCGATGTTGTGGGCCACATCGTAAACCATCCTTAGTTTAAGCCCCCCTCCAAAGACCTCCTGAAAGGCCTTACGAACATTGAAGGCAATAAGCTGGCGGTTCACCCAACCAAAGTTGGCCGCGGCACTCATAGCGGCGAAATAGTCTTCCGCCAGTTTTGTCCCCAGCGGGGCATAGATCAGTTCCCGATCAGGCAGAGTCGAAAGGAGATGCGAAAACTCGTCTTCCATTCGTCTCAAATAATCAGTGCAGACCTGATGACCTAATCCCCTGGAACCAGAATGAATCATCACCATTATCTGGTTTTGGTGCTCAATACCAAAGACCCGGGCAATGCCGGGATCATATATCTTATCCACATATTGCACCTCAATGAAATGATTCCCTGCCCCCAGGGTGCCTATCTGGTTCTTCCCCCGCTGTTTGGCTTTATTGGAAACCCTGTCCGCCCTGGCGCTCTGCATTGAACCGCCCTCTTCACAATGAGCCAGGTCTTCCTCAGTAGCATAACCGCGTTTTAAGGCCCATTTTGTTCCGGTATTTAAAAGCTCGTCCAGTTCGGCCTCCCTTATCCTTAGACCTGATTTCGAACCTACCCCCACGGGAACATTTCTAAAAATGGCCTCAAGCAACTCCCTGATTTTAGACTCAACCTTGTCTTTACTTAGAGGAGTGGACAAAAGCCTTACCCCGCAATTAATATCGTATCCGATTCCCCCTGGTGAAATACAGCCTTCCTTCGCATCAAAGGCAGCCACACCACCAATAGGGAAGCCGTATCCCTGATGGGCATCAGGCATCATAATGGACTGTTTCTGGATGCCTGGCAGCACAGCCACACTGGCCCCCTGCTGCAAGGCGTTGTCTTCCATTAGCTGGGGAAGCATCTTCTCTGAGGCAAATAGCTTTAGCGGCACCTTCATCTGGCCGGTTGGTTCTACCATAAAGGTATATTGATCGATCTTCTTTGGCTTCATTTTTCTCCTCCTCTCTGGCAATTACTCAGGTGGATAGACTGAAGGCTGAAGGCTTTTAGGAATAAATACGGAGAGCAAATGATTGGACTTCAGTCTTCAGCCTTCAACCTATCTACCTGTAGAGTAGAGCACTGGCGCAGTAATAGATCTGTTCTTGGGCTTTCGTTGCACGCAACTACTAACGCTACAACAGTTATCCTGTTTCCAGCACCCCCTATCAAACCGTGCGTGAGGTTCTCCCTCACACGGCTTGCCGATAACTGAAACAGGGAGCAATTAATTGTCCCCACAAAAGCCGGTACGGACGCTACGAATAAAAGTTACAGACGGAAAGTATCAGGCTCGGACCTCAACGATGGCTGCTGGCCTTACCGATCACGTCTGGCCCCTTTCGGAATGGCTCACTCTACCTGCCGTTCAACGTAAGTAGAGCACCAAGCATTTTCCTTGGCACTTTCTATCATGCACTTTAACGATCACGCTCACCTGCTGCGGGGAGAATTACCATTAAACTCTATTAGCAAGATAAACCAGGATATTCCACAAAACTATTTCCAACACGCTCAGCCCCCGCAGTCAGGTGCAGCTAATGGTTAGGCAAAAAACTTCTCACTGCAATCCTCTTTTATGCCAGAACTTTTAAATATCTATCTATATCCATTGCACCATGAAACACTCCTAAATTATCAATCATTTTCTTATTTCTGATAAGATATGTAATACGGTAATGACCGTATAGCAATATTCTTATATCACCTTCAGGTTCTGATCTGTACTTGTATCCAATTTCTGGAAAATCTTTAAGAACCTGTGCCTTTCCATAAATTCCTTTTACCACTCTCTGTGCAGCATTCACATTGTCTTGAGCAATATAGTTATAAATTTCTCTTAGCCAGTTTTCAGCCTCTGGAGTCCACTTTATTTTTGCCATGACCGAAGGCGTTGCTCCATTTCCTCATTACTGATTATCCTGCCTTTGCGTGAATCTTCTAATCCTCGCTCAACCATTCGCTCAAATGCGAGTTCACGCATTATTTCTTCATAGGAAACATCTTCAGGCTGTTCTTGAATGATTTTTGTCATTACCTCTTTCACAGTAGTCATATTCCCTCTCCCTTCATATTTTATTCAACAAAATCTCCTGCCTGCCATACCCGACGTTCCAAAGCTGTTTTTTCGTAGTGAACTACCATCTGTTTCGCCTGTTCTGCCATGAGGTGTCGGCGCTCTGTGAGAGGCAACAGCATGAAATCCTGCTGCAGGGAAGACAAGTCTATCATTGGAGAAGAACCACAATTATCCATTACTGCTAAATGTCAAGCACCACCTGGAGTGCCCATCCATTTTCATCTTCGCTGATAATCATCTCATTGTAAGTCACCGCCTTGACATGGCCGTGAATATCATAGCCTCTAAGGTTATCCCCTAACAAACCGGCTTCTAATCGGAAGCCACCACTTTCCTCACGAATGCTTATCTTGCCCACCCCGGCTAAGAGGAAATCCTCGGCATCTATCAAAAAGAGAAGTTCGGACAGGAAGTCAAACAGCAAAGACTCCTTTCTCCTGGCTTTAATGGAAACATTATGCTCTATCCGGGATTTAACCTTTTCAGGGTCAGTAAAGAGATTGAAAAGGGCCAAAGCGGCATTACCAAAGGCCTCCTCCAGGGTTTGACCGTAGGCCCGAAATTTGGCATCGGCGGTATGGGCTAAGTATTCGTATCCTTTCTTTTTTCGATTCATAACCGTAACTAATGGTCTGTGACGATTGAAATTGTGGGTAAAGTCTTTTTACCCCTCACCTTAATCCTCTCCCCTGAGGGGAGAGGGTAGGGTGAGGGGGATTACCTCTACAAGAAACGAACACATCAAATCAATTGTCACAGAGCACTAACGTATCAGCCTAAAGGCTAAACCATTATCCTATAAACTTAAAGATACTCATAATAATAGTAAGAATTACCGCCCAAAAGGACATCCCCCCAACTATCCATTTAGCCTGGTTGGCCATCTTACCCTCAAGACCGGCTACCATTTTAGCTACTTCCACTATTTGGTGATGCAGACCGTCTATTCGACCATTTATCTGGTTTATTCGATCATTCATCTGCTCATTTATTTTGTTTGCTTGACCAGTTATCTGATCTATTCGACCATTTAGCTGATCATTTATTTTGTTTGCTTGACCAGTTATCTGATCTATTCGACCATTTAGCTGATCATTCATTTTGTTTACTTGACCAGTTATCTGATCTATTCGACCATTTAGCTGATCATTCATTTTGTTTACTTGACCAGTTATCTGATCATTCATTTTGTTTACTTGACCAGTTATCTGGTCATTCATTTCAGTTATTTGATTTTTTATTTCGTCATTCATTCTCGTTATTCGATCATTTGTCTGATCTATTCGCCTGTTTATCTGGTCGGTTAACTGGTCTACTCTATCGTTTAGTTTGGTAAGCCGAGTGTCAAGGATTTCCCATTGAAACCCGAGTTCCTTTTTTGTCACTCCCCTCTTTTCTACTTCTTCTATAGCTATTTCTTGCATAGTGTGGAAAAGGTCTTCCGTAAGCTCTTCTCCAAACTTTTCTCTAATCCTGAACGGAACAGTGGCCATAATTCTCCTCCTTTCTGATAACCAGCGCAACCTCTTTTTTTTACATTATAAACCTTCCAAAGAGATTTTGCAAGGTAAAAATTAGGCCATTCCCAACTGTTTTCTGATTATTCGGAGGATTAGTTCGGCTTCCTTCATAGAAAGAAGGCGGCTTAACAAGCCAAAGGTTCCGATACTAACCGCCATAGCTCCGCCGACCTTGATGAGGAGTCTGCCTTCTAAGGAAGCCGCCGCAAGGTAGCAGATAACTCCCATTATCCCTGAGGCCAGGATAGTTTTTCCCAAAGTAATCAAGATTTCTTTCTCCTTAAGGCAGTCGATCCGTTGTCTGAGGATGCCTAAGAGTAAAAGAACATTTAAAGAAGTAGACAGGACCAGGGCCAGGGCCAGTCCGCCGTGAGCCAGAGGTCGCATAAGGATGATACTCAGGACTACATTGACGGTGGTAGCTACGGCCCCAACTTTGACCGGTGTTTTGGCATCACCCAGGGCGTAGAAGACAGGCGTAATGGACCTGAGCAAGCCGTAGCCCAGGATGCCCAGCGAAAACAGGGAGAGGGCCAGGGCCGTGGCGGTAGTATCGGATGAATCAAAGTTACCCCGTTCATAGAGGAGGCTTGTTATGGGGCGACTAAGGATAATTAATCCCACGGTAGCCGGGATAGAGGTAAAGATAATCATCCTGACCCCCCAGGAGAAGGTATCTTTTACCTTATCTAAGTCATCGCTGGCTACTTGCCTGGAAATAGTGGGGAAGGTGGCGGTGCCAATGGCCACCCCCGTGAGAGAAACCGGAAGTTGAACGACAATGTTGGCATAATCAAGGGCCGAGATGCTTCCGGCCGGCAAGAAAGAGGCCAAATAGCGGCTAATAATGAGATTGATCTGGGTAAGAGCCAGACCAATGGTGGCCGGTCCCATAAGGGCAATGATCTTTCTTAAATCAGGATGTTTGAGGGTGAAGATGGGGTGATAAGAAAACCCGTGTTTGAGCAAAACAGGTAACTGGATGAGAACTTGAATGAAGGCCCCGGCTAAGAAACCGATCCCTACGGCAAAGATAGCATTTTGGCCTAAGAGGGGAGCAAGTCCCCAAAGGGTGAGGATGACCACTATATTTGAAATGGCCGGGCCAAAGGCCGGGATAGTAAAATGATGATAAGAGTTCAGTATGCCCATCCCCAGGGCAGCCAGACTAATGCCTATGATGAAGGGGAACATCAATTGAGTCAGTTGCCCAGTCAGGATGAGGGCATCGGGTTCAAAGCCGGAAAGGACCAGAGGAAGGACGAGAGGGGCCAGGACAATCCCCAGCAGGCTTATTCCGCCGGAAACAATGAGGAGGAAATTGATGACTAAACTGGCCAGTTCCCAGGTTTCTTTCGGCTTTTTATGGGTTAGATATTTAGCAAAGATGGGGATAAAAGCAGCCGAAAGGGCGCCTTCAGCCAACAATTGGCGAAGGAGGTTGGGAATCATAAAGGCAATCACAAAGCAGTCATAGGCCCGGCCTGCCCCAAAAAAGTGGGCGGAAACCATCACCCGAACAAGTCCCAGCACCCTGGAGAGGAAAACACCGCCACTGACAATCCCGGCCGCGCGGGCCATGGATATTTCGAATTTCGCACCCACTTCGTGGGCACCCGGGATTTCTGATGGGGGATGGGGGTCACTCATTGGTTATTTGGTATCCTCTCCACGCTCAGTTCTCAATAAATAATCTTGTTCAGCGGATATTCCACGATCCCTTCTGCCCCGGCGCGCTTAAGTTCCGGAATAAGTCTTCGCACCACCTCTTCCTCGATGATGGTTTCCACCGCTACCCAGTTCTGATCACTCAAAGGTGAAAGAGTTGGCTTTTTTAAGGCCGGTAGAATAGAAATAACCGCGTCAACAGAGTTAGCCGGAACATTCATCTTAAGCCCTACCTTAGAGGAAGCCGCCAGAGCGCCTTTCAAGAGGAGGGCCAGATTTTCTGTCTTCTCCCGCTTAGGCCTATTCTCCCATGATTCCTTGTTAGCGATCAGTTTAGTGGTTGATTCCATTATGGTATCTACAATTCGTAAATTATGGGCCTTGATAGTGCTGCCGGTTTCAGTCAGCTCCACAATGGCATCGGCTAAGGCCGGGGCCTTTACCTCGGTGGCTCCCCAGGAAAATTCAACCTCGGCTTCTACTCCATGCTTAGTCAGATAGTCTTTGGTTACATTAACCAACTCAGTGGCGATACGTTTTCCCTGAAGATCGGAAGGGGTCTTGATTTCAGAGCCTTCAGGCACGGCCAAAACCCATCTGACCGGATTCAGCCTCTGTTTGCCATAAACAAGTTCAGCTACCTCAACCACCTCGGCCCTGTTTTCCGCAATCCAATCCTGACCGGTCAACCCCACATCCAGTAGGCCCTCTTCCACATATCTAGCCATCTCTTGGGCCCTGACCAGCATAACTTCTATCTCTTCATCATCAATAGTAGGAAAATAAGACCGCGAGCTAACCGAGATATTGAACCCAGCCCTGGCAAACATCTTTATTGTTGCCTCTTGAAGGCTGCCTTTGGGTAAACCAAGTTTGAGCTTCATTATATTTTACCTCCACCCCTAAGATCTTAGCCACTAAGGCCCGAAGGCACTATGGTCATCCTTTTGGCCATCTTTCGTAGGCATCTGGTAATGCCTCGTAGCCTACTCAAGTTGAATAAATTACTAAAGTTATCTTTTGTAAACGGTAACTATTCAGCCCCAAAGACACAAAAACACTAAGATTACAGAAGCCAATAGCCAATAGCCAATAGGCAATAGGGAAGAATGCCCTATTGCCTATTTATTCTACTGAGACAAGTTCTTTAAGTGCATCGAGCTTTTCTTGAATCTCGGGGTGAATCTCATCTTGTTTCATCTTGGCCGCAATAAGATAGAAATCTCTATGTGGTGTGGGAAAGTCAATGTTGTTTAAGAGTGGACCAAGAAACTCATCACTAGCTTTAATTCTTGTGAGAGAAACATGGTCACTAAAAAGATCCGTATTCTTTGGAACCTGCTTCCAAAATGCCTCTTCTATTTTGCTGTCAATAAGAGGGGAGTTCACATAGCGTTTGATGGCATCAGGAATCAATAAATAATTTTCAATCTCATAACGACGCCAGCGGACTACTTTTAATCCTTCTCTGATCATTTCTTCGTCTGGCTCATCTCTACTATCTCCATCAAGGATACACATCCCCTTTACTTCAGGAAAAACAGCCCTTAAGGCAAAGAAATGGGTTTTCGCCTCTTTAAGGGACCGACCCCCAAGGTGATGTACAAAAACCCCTTCAAGAAATTTTTTTACTGGGTGTTGTAATATTTTTGCCCATTCGCGCAATATTCGTTCGTCTGATTCACCTTCAAGATAAAGAACTCCACCAGTCTCATTTCCACGCGTGAGATCTATAGTGCGAAGCCGTTTCAAGGCTTCACGGACTTGGTCTCGTTCAACTTTTTTAACAAGTCTCTTTACTTTTCTCCCCACCATAGAAATAATTCTCGTTGGGTCTGTAGCATCAAGAAATACCTCTGAATGAGTCGCAATTAGAAGTTGACAACCTCTTTCTTGAGAGACTTTTTTCAAGAAATCATATACTTCTCTTTGAAGAATTATATGAAGATGGGCATCTGGTTCATCAAAGAGTAAAATTGTTGATGGCCTAGCATAAAAGAATGCGAATAACATCAGGACTTGCAGAGTTCCGCTTCCAATGTTTGAGATATCGAGTGGCCGTCGTTTATCCTCTTCGCGATATTCACAAACAATAAATGGTTGTCCAATAGAGTATTGTGGCATCTGCAATTCTATTTTAAAAATTTCGTTTATCCCTTCTTTAAGTTTATCCCAATTATCTTTATCTTGCGAAACCTCCCATAAAAGATTACGAATAATCTCACCTGGTCTCCCCTGTCCTATAAGAAGGTCTTGATAACCTATGTCATGCTTAGGCTCCTCAGCTGTAATCCCTGAAAAAGGAGGAATATGAACGATTCGTAATGATTTAATCTCATCTTGAATATCGTATGTTTTCTCCTTTGATGGTCTGGCATATACCATTTCAGGGTTGGCATACTGGAATTCCATAGACCATTCCCACTCTTTATCTCTTATCTTGCCATTAATGCCAATCTCTATTAAATTTGGTGTTCCTGGTTTTATACCTTCCCCTTTAGCCCCGGTCTGACGGCCAGACCATAATAAATTCATCTCTCGGAGAGGGAATATGGTAAACTCTTTTCTTGTCATTGGTATTCCTGTTCGTTTTTTAGCACGTGGCTTCCTGCTTCTTTCTTCCATCCATCGTTGAAGTCCAAAATACCATGTAGCAATGGCTTGCAAAAGGGTTGTTTTCCCAGAATTGTTAGGACCTGCCAAAAGAATTACATCTTCTAATTCAAATTCTTGTTTTTCAAATAATTTGAAGTTCTTTATAGTCACTTTTGTAATCATTTCTCTAATCCCCCAATGATAACTTTATCTCCTTTAATTCCTCTTTTGTCAATCCCCATATCTCTGCTCCAATCTTACAATCTCAGCCTCTATGACGGATACATTATTGCCTTGGGCTGTTTTTTTATGTTTTCGAAGTATCTACTCAAAATCAAGTTAAAAGATGGGGGTAAAGATAAGTATTGCCAGAAGGCTATTCGTAAACGGCCGAAACGATGACCTAGGCCAATTATTACATAAAACCGATATATTGTCAACATCTTTCAAATATCCGGAGACATCGCGCGGCAAAGCCGCCACCAAACAATGCTCGATGCTCGATCCTCGATGCTCAATGCTCGATACTGATAAAGGATCCAGTGTCCAGCATCGAGCATCGAGCTAAAAAAATCCCGCTGGAAAACTCACCAGTTTCCAGCGGGATATCTTGCTTTTTGAGCACGCCACGAGTATAGAACCAGGCAGCGGGGTCGCTTCTGCCTCGTTAGCGGATATTTACCTTTCCTCCGACGATACGTATCTGATTAAGGTCAGGATGACTTTCTCCATTGGAATCTAACATCTGCGAAATAGTAAGGTTTAGTTGGGTGTTGCCTGCCTTTTTGGCCTTAAAAGGGACAGTAACCAAGAGGCCGCTTCCACTTACTCCTTTCATCCCTGCTCCACTGTTCGTCTGGGTCGTGGCAATAGAGAGTATATTGCCGGTCAGCATATTAAAGGTAAGCGGATTTTCCAGAAAATCGCCAAAGACAATCCCTTCTTCATCTACCTCATCTACCTCCAGGTAGTCGCTATCAAATTTGAGGTCAAAAGCCGTCCCGAACAGATTAGTTACATTTTCGGCTCTTATCTCTATGGTAAAGGTCTCTTTCCGCTTAACATCTACCAGCAGAGGAGACATAACCAGGGCTGAATGGGAAGTAGTGAAAGAAAGAATCTGAGGCTCGTTAGCATTACCGGATTGATCGGTAGAACTAATCATCAGGTAATATGTTTTATCGGGGTTAAGAGCGCTTAAATGGACCACATGTTCCTCGACGTAGGTTTCATCGGTCTTTTTCTGTTCTCTGATGGCGGCCATAGAGGGGCCGTAGTTCACCTGGCTGGTGGCCGGTTTATCAGTTTCCCAGTAGACAAGGGCTCTTTCAGCCGAGGGTGTGATTGAAGAATTAGAGATAGCCGGTGGGGTTTGATCCGGTTCTGTGGGGCTGTTTCCTCCTCCCCCACATCCTCCACAGCCGGTTAGCAGGAGAGTAAGTATGCCCATCATACTTCCCCATTTTAATAGGTTCATAATTTCCACCTCCCTTTGTCATTTAATATCGGCAAATTTGTTCTTAAACTTGAGAAAAATGTACCGTTTCCTAACATCTTGAACACTTGAGACTTTGATTATGGCCAGCGAAAAGGCCGAATTTGCCCGCATTTGGCCGCAAAATCAGCGTTTCGGCTGACTCACTGACTGTTCAACATGTTAGGTTACACTACATAAACTTGAGAAAAAGTTGACAATCTCTTGTTTTTTGGTTATAGTATTACTCGATGCTCGATACTCGATGCTCGATACTGATAAAGGATCTAGTGTCCAGTATCGAGCATCCAACATCGAGCATCCAGCATCCAGCATCGAACATCGAGCATCGAGCATCCAACATCGAGCATCCAGCATCCAGCATCGAGCATCGAGCATCGAGCATCCAGTATCCAGCATCGAGCATCGAGCATCGAGCATCCAGCATCGAGTATCCAGCATCGAGTATCGAGTATCGAGTATCGAGTATCGAGCATCGAGCATCGAGCATCGAGCATCGAGTATCGAGCATCGAGCATCGAGCATCGAGTATCCAGGCTATGATTATTTTAGGGATCGACCCAGGAACGGCCACTACCGGCTTTGGTATTGTGGAAAATAAAGATGATCGGCTTTCTACGATTGACTACGGCTGTATCCGAACTGAAGCCAAGACTCCTTTTGGTCTCAGGTTAAACCGGATATACGAGCATCTTGTTGAAATCATTGGCCGATATAATCCGGACTCAATAGCTATGGAGGCTCTCTTTTTCTGTCGAAATGTGAAAACAGCCTTATCTGTTGGACAGGCCCAGGGGGCGATCATATTAGCCGCCACCAGGGCCGGACGACCCCTTTATGAATATACTCCCTTGCAGATAAAGCAGGCGGTGACCGGCTTTGGTCGGGCAAGTAAAGACCAGGTTCAAGAGATGGTTCGTATCTTGCTTAATTTGCCTCAGCCTCCCCAACCAGATGATGCGGCCGATGCCCTGGCCGCCGCTATTTGCCATATCCACTTATGGCAATTTGCAAAGGGAAGGCAGTAACTACTAAGTAGTTACGAAAGGCAGATAAAGTCAGGGCAAAAAGTTGTTGCTTTATGGGGGGAAATATGTTACACTAATAAAGAAGTTTCGACCTGTACGGTTAGAGGTTACAAGCAATTCCCTTCAAACCTGAAAGGTTTGAATTTTACATAACCACAGGTGAAACCTGCGGAAGGCGAAACAGCTACGAATATCTCAACCCTGAAAGGGTTGAATTCTATGCGATGGATAACATTCGACCCTTGCAGGGTCGAGCGTTGCGATTTGTTTCCGTAGATTGCATCTACGGCTATTTAAAATTCGACGCTTTCAGCGTCAGTAGTCTACAACCTAACCGTACGGGTTGAGAAGTTTTGCCGCCCGGTGGTCTAGTCCAGCTCGGCGAAAATGCCTGAGCGGTTTCAGCCAGGTTCGAGGATTCAAGGGTTCAATGGATAAACAAAAAATCATTAAAGCCGTAGAAATGATCCTGGAGGCTATTGGAGAAGATCCGAAGAGGCCGGGGCTTGAGTATACCCCCGAGCGAGTAGCCGATATGTATGAGGAGATATTCTGCGGTATAGCTAAGGATGCCAGTAAAGAGATTCAAATCTTCCTGCCTGATGAATACGATGAGATGCTCCTGGTAAAGGATATCCCTTTCTATTCCGTATGTGAACATCATCTTATACCCTTTTTTGGGAAGGTCCATGTGGCTTATTTACCAAAGCAGGGGAGGATAACCGGTCTGTCTAAGCTGGGACGGGTGGTAGAGGTGTTGAGCCGGAGGCTGCAACTTCAGGAGAGATTAACTACGGCTATTGCTGATATTCTGATGGCGAATCTTAATCCGCATGGGGTCCTGGTGGTTATTGAGGCGGAGCATCTCTGTATGACTATGCGGGGGGTCAAGAAACCGGGGTCTTTAACCATAACTTCTGCTGTCAGAGGGGAATTCAGAAAGGCAGTTACCAGGGCCGAAGCCATGGCCTTGATTAGAGGCTGAACCGAATGCGGCATATAATTTGCGGCCGATATCGACTTCCGGTGGGTGAACGGACTTTGATTATGGGTATTCTTAATATCACCCCTGACTCCTTTTCAGATGGGGGGGAGTTCTTTGATTATGACCGGGCCATATCCCGGGCCCACCGGTTAGTAGAAGAGGGCGCAGACATTATTGATATCGGGGGGGAATCTTCCCGGCCAGGGTCCTTGCCTATTACCCCTTCGGAAGAACTTGACCGAATTATGCCCGTCTTGAGGCGCTTGGTTAGAGAGATTGATCTGCCTGTCTCGGTTGATACTTATAAACCGGAAGTAGCCAGGGCAGCTATTGAAGCAGGGGCATCAATGATTAATGATATTACCGGGCTGAGAGACCCGGCTATGGTGGAGGTGGTCGCCGGGTCTAATTGTGGCGTAGTGATTATGCATATGGCCGGTTCTCCCAGAGATATGCAGATTAATCCTTCTTACCGTGACCTCCTGGGTGAGGTATCCGATTTTCTACGGCAGGCGGTTAGCCGGGCGGTCGAGGCTGGCGTAGAACCCCAAAGAATCGTGATTGATCCTGGAATTGGTTTTGGTAAGACAGTGGAACACAACCTGGAGATCCTTAGACGGCTGGGTGAGTTCAAGAGCCTGGGGCAGCCTATTCTGGTGGGGCCCTCTCGAAAGTCATTAATTGGCCACGTCCTGAACCTCCCGGTGGAAGAAAGGTTGGAAGGCACGGCGGCTACGGTGACGGCAGCCATACTGCATGGAGCGGATATAGTCAGGGTGCATGATGTCAAACAAATGAAACGGGTAGCCAAAATGGCCGATGCCATATTGAACAGGTAATTAGGAGGGGGAGGAGTTCTTGTCCGATTATCTGAGAGTCATTCAAAATACACTGGATAGATTGCCCATCCCATTCAGGCTGGTAGATGTGTTCGACATCCTGATTGTCAGCTATATTTTTTATCAACTCTTTCTACTTATTCGAGGAACAAGGGCCGTCCAGGTTATCAAAGGCTTGACTATCTTTATCGTTATCTTTGTTGTGGCTAAGGAGGCCAATCTTCACACGATAACGTGGCTATTGACCAATTTTGGCACCCTTGGTCTGGTGGCTATTGTTATTCTCTTTCAGCCGGAGCTTAGACGCGCCCTGGCTAATATGGGCGAGAATCGCCTTTTTGGCGCTTTTTTTAAGACAGGGGAAGAGCCGACTCAGAAGCTGATTAAAGTTATTTTTGCCTTGGCCAGACAGAAGATCGGCGCCCTTATTGTCTTAGCCAGAAAAGCTGATCTAAAAAATTATATCGAAACAGGCGTGACCCTTAATGCCCAATTTAAGCCGGAGCTTCTGACGACTATTTTTATGCCTAATACCCCCTTACACGATGGAGCGGTTATTATCGCTGGGGACCAAATTGTGGCGGCCAGTTGTCTGCTCCCGTTAACTCAGAATCCTGACCTGTCTATTACCCTGGGGACCAGGCATCGGGCCGCCATTGGATTAACCGAGGAAACCGATGCCCTGGTGATTGTCGTTTCCGAAGAAAGGGGAAAGGTGTCTTTAGCCGTAGGCGGGAAAATATCTACCGACCTGAGTGAAGAGCAGTTAAAGGAAATGCTGATTCTATACTAAAGGCAGAAGACAGAGGCCCGAGGGCAGATCTCGGTTATCTGACTTCTGGGCTCTGTAAACTAAGATGAAAAACCTTCTCTTAAAAAATCTGGGATTAAAACTTATGGCGGTTATTCTGGCCACCCTTCTTTGGTTTTACATCTCTTCTCAGCAAACCATAAAGAAGGTTATATCCATCCCGGTCAAGTGGTACAATCCCCCCACTGGTTTGGTGCTTCAGTCTATGGACTCGAAGGTAGTATTTGTTACTATCAGGGGGCAAAAGGAAGAGGTCTTGAAGGCTCAGGCCGCCGACTTTTCCATATCTCTTGACCTCTCCAAGGCCAAACCAGGCCGTCAGGTATATGAATTAACCCCGGAGATTGTTATGACCCCCTCAAGGATAAAGGTAATAAAGCTTTCACCTGAACAGGTGACTATTACTATGCAGGCAAGTCGGAGGGGAAGATTGAATATAGGGGAAGAAACGAATGAAAATACCTCTGGCTAAAGATGGGTGGAAGTTCCTTATATTCCTGGGGATTATCACGGCGGTGAGTTATCTGTATTTCTCGTGGTTGAGCCTGATGCCGGCGGGGGTATTGCTCTTTACCGCCTATTTCTTCAGAGATCCAGAGAGAGAATTGCCAAAGATAGAAGGGGGGTTCTTATCTCCGGCTGATGGGAAGGTAGTAGAGATAGCCGAGGTTTATGAGGGAGATTTTATCCGGGATCAGGCCCTTAGAATTTCCATCTTCCTCTCTCTTTTTGATGTTCACATCAACCGTGCCCCGGTGAGTGGTGAAGTAACCTTCCTCCATTATAAAAAAGGCAGATTTGTGGCGGCCATGAAAGCAGCCGCCTCTGAGGTTAATGAAGCCAACTCTATTGGGATTGTCCAAGGGGATTTAAAGGTTTTGGTCAAACAAATAGCCGGTGTGATTGCCCGGCGAATCGTCTGTCCACTCCAGCTTAAAGATAAGATCACGGCCGGTCAGAGGATAGGGCTAATAAGGTTTGGTTCGCGGACTGAAATCTACCTCCCGCCTGAAACCGAGATATGGGTCAAAGAAGGCAGCAAGGTCAAAGGCGGCGAAACAATATTGGGGGTGTTAAAATGAAACGAGTCCATATTCTACCCAGCTTACTTACCGCGGGGAATCTATTCTGTGGGATAAATTCCATTCTTTTATCAGTGGAAGGCAAATACCCTGAAGCGGCCTGGATGATCTTATTGGCTATTTGTTTTGACATCCTTGATGGTCAGATGGCCAGACGATTAAAGGCGGCCAGTAATTTCGGGCTTCAATTTGATTCTCTCTCGGATCTTGTCTCCTTTGGACTGGCTCCGGCCATCTTGCTCTACTGTTTGGCCTTTCCCCCCTTGAGCAGGTTGGGTATAATGGTCACCTTCCTCTACAGTGTTTGCGGAGCCTTACGATTAGCCAGGTTTAATTTGATCGTCCCTACGGAGGAAAAAACAGCCAAAGACTTTGTCGGGTTTCCTATCCCGGCCGCCGCAGGATTTATCGGGGCCGGAGTTCTATTCTGCAATGAGTATAATCTTACGATCCCCTTTAAGTTCTCCTCTCTGGGGATGATCTTGTTAGCCTATCTTATGGTTAGCCGCCTAAGGTATCCCAGCCTCAAAGAAACCCATTTGTGGGGAAGAAAACCCTTTGTCTATCTGGTAACGATAATACTGGGCATAAGCCTGGTTGTTTTACATCCTCCTTTGATGCTTATCCTTATTTTCTCGGCTTATCTATCTTGGGGGCCTTTCAGGTCGGCCAGGAAAAATTTACATAGGTTCGGGTGGCTGCCCAGGGTCAAAAGCGAGATCGAAGAAAAGAGCCCAATGAAAGGAGCCAGGTAACTACTCGGGTTACTGGATACCTGGGTAGTTACGGAAAAAGATTTCGATGGAAAGATTATTTGGAACGGATGGAATTAGAGGGATCGCTAATCGTTATCCCATGAATCCGCATATGGCGTTAAAGCTGGGGGCGGCTTGTGGACATCTCTTTAAGACTAAGGGTGAAGAGCAAGTGGTGGTTGGCCGTGATACGAGAATATCCGGTCAGATGTTAGAAGGGGCTCTTCAGGCCGGGATTACCTCGGCCGGAGTGGACTGCCTTAAAGTAGGTGTCTTGCCTACGCCAGGGATCAGCTATCTGACCAGGGCCCTTTCGGCCAAGGCCGGCATTGTTATATCTGCCTCGCATAATCCAGTAGAGGATAATGGGATCAAATTCTTTGGTCAGGATGGGTATAAACTCCCGGATGAAATGGAGCTTATGATGGAAGAGGAGGTCCTGAGCGAGGAATCCCGCTTTATCTCCCCGGTAGGAACCGATCTTGGGCAGGTGAGGGAAATAAACGATGCCGGGGAAAGGTATATTGAATTTTTGAACCGCAGCATATCCTCATCTCTTCATCTGAAAGGGCTGAGGATAGTTATTGACTGTGCCAATGGGGCCACCTCCGGGATTGTTCCTCGTCTCCTCGAAGATTTGGGGGCAAAGCTGATCGTTATGAATGCTAATCCCGATGGCAAGAATATTAATCTTAATTGTGGCTCCCTCCATCCGGAGATTATGTCTCAGGCGGTGCGCGACCACCAGGCTAATTTGGGACTCTCTTTTGATGGGGATGGAGACCGCCTCATTGCCGTGGATGAGAAAGGTCAGGTGGTTGATGGGGATAAGATTATGGTCATCTGTGCCTTAAATCTGAAAGAAAAGGGGATACTATCCAACCACGTGGTGGTAGTTACGGTAATGAGCAATATTGGTCTTGAGCGGGCACTTAGCCCGGCCGGGATAAAAATAGTCAGGACAAAGGTCGGTGACCGATATGTGGTTGAGGGGATGCAAAAGGAAGGCGCTAATTTAGGCGGGGAACAATCCGGTCATCTTATCTTTTTAGATCATAATACCACCGGGGATGGGATTATCACGGCCTTGCAGCTTTTAAATGTCCTCAGGGAAGAAGATGCCCCACTCTCTGAATTGGCCAAAAAAATGAAGCGATTCCCTCAGACCTTGCTTAATATTGGGGTAAAGAGTAAACCTAATCTTACTGATCTGCCGGAAGTTATGGATGCTATTACTACCGCTGAGAATAAATTAGGTGAAGATGGCCGGGTGCTGGTTCGTTACTCTGGAACTGAACCCAAGGTCAGGGTGATGGTGGAAGGACCAACTGTGGAAGAAACTGAAACTATGGCTAAATCAATCGCCGCAGCGATTGAGAAGGAGATCGGCCAATGAAAGACTTCAAACCCGGCGGCTTAGCGACCGCCATTGGAAGTTTTCCCTATCAGGACCCGGTTAAGGCCTGTCGGCTTATTGGGAAGTATCTACCCGATATGCCAGTCTGGCCCCAGTTGCCTAAAAGAGACCCGAGGGAGGGCATGTATATCCAGTATAGTGAGGCCATGCCCTGCTGCCGGTATGATGTGGCCAAGAATAAGATATACTTTGATACCACCATCAATGTAGCCTCTGAAATGGAGAAATTCTATGAACACTACTTAGCGGATGATTTGGATTACTTTGGCCTAAGCCCTGACTATGCCGCCGGCTTTCACGCCTTTTTAGAAGCCCTGGAATCCAATAACTTGAAACCCCACGACCCGCAAGCGGGTGCCCTGAACCCGAAACTATCCTTTGTGAAGGGCCATACCACCGGACCGATTACCTTCGGTATGACGGTAACGGATGAGGCAGGAAAGGCCATAATCTATAATGATCAAATATTTGAAGCCATATCCTATGGTCTGGCGCTAAAATCCCGCTGGCAGTTAGAAAAACTAAGACCCTTCGGGGATCAGGTTATTATCTTTCTTGACGAACCCTATCTGGCTGCCTATGGCTCGGTGGGCATGAATTTCAGTCAGGCAGGGATTATTAATATGCTAAATAAGGTAATTGAACCTGTCCGGGAAAGTGGGGCAGTGGTGGGCATTCATTGCTGTGCCAATACTGACTGGTCGATGCTGATGCACACCGCCGCGGATATTATCAGTTTTGATGCTTACAGCTATATGGAAAGCATGACCCTTTATTCTGAGGCTCTTTTGAGCTATCTGTCCAGAGGAGGCGCGCTGGCCTTGGGTATCATCCCGGCCCAGGATATGGTTCTCAAGGAAGAAATCGAAACTCTTTCCATCCGGCTGAATAAGGCCATAGACTCCCTGGTTGAACTGGGCATACCCAAAGCCGATCTGCTGACCCAAACCCTCATTACCCCCTCTTGCGGTCTTGGCGCAGGCACCGAAGAGATCGCCCAAAAAGCCCTCCAATTGACTCACGGGCTCTCGTCGATTTTAAAGGGTGCCGCCGCCTTATAGCCGAACGTCTCAGACGGATTCATAAATTTGTAATCGTTCACCACAGAGACACGGAGACACGGAGAATGATTTCGACCTGTATGATTAGAAATTACAAACAATGGGTTGAAATCTTTCCTACGCCCTGTCAGGGCTTGACCTTATGGGATACCATTATTCCGTAGATTGAAATCTACGGCTAAATTCCTTTACGCCTTCGGCGTATAAATAGGATATATTAATAAAACCTGTTCCCTGATTTTCATCAGGGCAAGTTCTGACAGAACCTGCTCCTGACAGGCTCTGAAGTTCAGGAATCATTATTAAAGCCCGAAGGGCTGTAGTATATGTTAGCCGTAGGTTTGAACCTACGGAACATTAAATGGGAAATTAATTAAGCCCCGCAGGGGCGAAGGAGAAAATACAGAGGTGAACGGTTACGATTATATCACTTTCGCCAGCACACGTCAACTCCTCTAACGCGCTCACCTGGCGCTTCAGGCTTCCCCAGTCGGGCGAGTTCCAGGGGAACTGCGTCTCATTGTAGACCGGCGGGCACGCCCTCGAGGACGGCGCCTGCTGCCAGTTGGGTCCGCGCCTCCAGTACCTGGCGAACCGAAAGCTCGACGGCATCCGGATCTGTCCAGGGGCTCATGATGAACGACTTGAGGGCGGCGATGGGAGGCCCCCCCGCGTAGCTGGA
Source organism: bacterium (assembly GCA_040753085.1). Lineage (NCBI taxonomy): Bacteria > bacterium. Next base: position 46,609 of record JBFMHI010000003.1, read on the forward strand.
ATGCCGGTATGCATCCGTCCGGGAAAGAAGCACGCCTTCGCCACGCATCGCCCGATCATGGATAAGGTCGAAAATGCTGCGGTTGTAAGCGTTGTGTTCCTCCACCTGCGTGCGGTAACCGGGGTCGGACAGCTCGCGTCGCAGCGCTTCGTCTGCATCTACCCCATTCGGATAGACGCGGAAGAGGGTGACCGGCCCATAGTTATAGTCATTCAGCACATTGATAGAGGGATTTCGCTCGAGCCGCTCGCGCAGCATCTCCGCCATCTCCACCACGTGGCCGATAAGCACCCGGTAGCCCTGCTTGCCCAACAGCGCGATGTTGGCCAGGGCTGCCAGCGCGCTCGCGCCCGGGCGCGACGATTCCAGGGTGTAGATGCCGGGATGATAGCGACCGAACTGATAGAGGTAGGGCATCTGCGCCGGGTCGCGGCTGAGCAGGGTCAAATCCTCCCGATCTTTGACCAGAAAGACGCTGGAGATATAGGGCGCATAGCCGGTCTTGTGGAAATCGATCCCCAGGCTGTCCGCAAGCGAGAGATCTCCGATGCGCTGCAGGGAATCCCGCAGGGAGCGCAGCGTCCGGGCATGGAAACCCAGGGGGTTGCTGTTGAAATCGTAATCGCGGAACACGGCCCACGCCCAGCCGATGACCGCGTCGGCATGGATGTGCGGCCTGTATTCCAGCCGGTATTCCCCGGCGAGCCGGTCACGAAGGCGCACGATCGCCCCCAGGTCATCAATGCCGAACGCATCCGTAGTGCCCAGGGTCGCGATGATGGCCGCCACCTTTTCCCCCCGCTCGAATAACTGCCGCAAGTGTTCTTCCAGATCAGCGAGCGATATCTCGTTGTCGTGTGTAGTGGGAACAGTCACCAGGTTCTTCGTTCCCAGCCCCAGCCAGCCCGCTACGTTCAACCGCGAGTAGTGCGCCGCCTCGGAAGCCACGATCTTCAGATCCTCACGGATCCCATCCGTCATCGCTCGGCCACCGAGCGCCTTTTCCACCCCGAGCTTGCAGCCGTAAAGAAGCGTGCCGGTGCCGCCAAAGGTGAAGACGCCTCCGGCTCGCTGCGGGGCATAGCCGACCAGATCAGAAAACATGCCCACGACCTGCAGCTCGGCCTCCGCAAAGCGGGCAGAATACTCATCCCAGATAATGTTCGGATTATAGATGGCGCCAGCCATTACCGCAGTGATACTGGGGATCGTGGTGGGCGGGACGACATTGACCGAGGCGTTCGGGTGCGCCCAGATGGTCATGCCCCGGCAGTAGTCCACCAGCATATTCGTCGCCTCTTCCACAGAGCACATCTCCCCCGGGAAAGCCTCGCCGAGGCTTATCTCATAGCGCCTTCCCTGCCCTGCTCCCAGCAGGGGTGCGGCAGATTTCAGGCTATCTACCTCGTCGAGAAAGTGCGAGATGGTGTGGACGAAGTAACCGTCCATAATCGGGTTAGATACCGGCGTGGGAAAACAGGTCTTGAGTTGCTCCAGAATCGCTGTATAGCTCTGCCCCATGGTGATATCCTTTCTCATGTGCATCTCCTTCTGCATGGAGAGGAGCCCCTGGAAGCGCTCTAAGCGCACACCCATATTCTACACCATAGCGCCATCCCGTAAACTTGTCTGCGCTTTCGCCAGTGCTGAAGACGAAGACGCCGCGCTTGAGCTCGCCCGAATCGGTGGTGAAGCCCCCGCCGTAGTGGCGAGCGGCAGGAAAGCAACAAAGCGGCAGGAATCCGACACCGACCAGGCGTATTGTCTGAAGGCACGCTATTGACACGGGCCGGACCCCGATCCGGGCCTTGGCGGCTCTAGACGCAGAAGCCTTTAAATGATAAATGATAGAAATTTTGATTTCAGGGTAATTCGGAAGAAGTGTCATAGAAGTGCCCTCCAGATGTTTTTTTAGTGCTTTGAGCCCTATGGTTTTGGATTATAGTATATAAAAATGAGTAAGTCAAGTGAAAAGTTGGTTGGTGGTCTTCTTAAATTAAAAAAATATATCAAGAATATATCCATTGAAGAAAGGGTTGAGCCAATCGTTTATAACTAGGGGGGAACGGCCGTTCGCCCCTAGTTCTGCTGGCTGGTAAGGAGGCTACGAATAAAGGTTACAGAGGGAAGGTATCAGGCTGGGACACCAGCGATGGCGGCTGGCTTTACCAATCACATCTGGAGACTTTCGGAATGGCTTACTCTACCTGCCGTTCAACGTAAGTAGGCCACCAACAAATATTGAGAAGATACCTCCATAGTGTAGCGTAGGGTATCAGTAGGACAAACGGACAACTGACCAGGAACAACTAAACTTTTGGTTGCAAAAGAAGGATTTATATGATAACATATTTTCAGGAAGTAAGTAATGACTTGGATCAAGATATGTGGGATTACTCGAATAGAAGATGCCTTAGCCGTGGTTGAAGCCGGGGCAGATGCCCTGGGTTTTATTTTTGCTAAGAGCCCAAGACGGATTGAACTATCTCAGGCAGTTAGAATTGCCGAGAAACTTCCCCCTTTAGTCAGCTTAGTGGGTGTCTTTCTTGATCAAGGGGCTCAAGAGATTCAGAAGGTCATTGCCTCCTGTCCCCTCACGGCCCTTCAATTTCACGGGCAGGAGTCCCCTGAATTTTGCCGTGCAGGGAGAAAGAGAGAGGATTGTTTTCCCAAAAGAGATACTCAAAGATGCCCACATTTGGAGCAGTTGCAACTTTAGAAAAGGTATTATCAGATGAAAAGAAATGATATAAAACAACAAAGGATAGCATTATTAAGCCTTATTAAAGGATATAAAAAAACAAATAAGCTGATTTTTGCTGAGAAAAAAGAAAGACTGTCTCGAATGAGCAAAGAAGAGTCTCTTGATGAGTATAAAGCCCTTTGTGCTATGTGGGAAGGTATAAGTAATAAAACAGGTATTGAGCGAGTATCAGATTTAAATCTGCAAATTCTTATCAGACGGAGACAACAATTCGATAGGGCAGGAAAGGTTAAGTGAGATATTTGAGTTCTCAGATCAGAGCTATATGCAAAGTTCATAACTTTTTTGACAGTGCAGGTATCCAGTATGTTTTTATTGGTGGCATTGCACTTCAATGGTGGGGTGAACCAAGATTTACCCGTGATGTGGATGTTACCATCCTTGTTGATTTAGGCAAGGAAGAAGTGGTCATAAAAAAGATATTGTCAGCCTTTCCACCACGCATCCCTGATGCACTCGGTTTTGCTCTTAAAAATAGGGTTTGTCTGGTTTCTACTAAAGATGGTTATGAAATAGATATTTCTCTGGGGATCCCGGGATACGAAGAAGAGGTGATGAAAAGGGCAGTTGAATTTAATGTGGATAAAAGACATATTGTCAGAATATGTTCTGCTGAAGATCTCATTATACATAAAGTGGTTGCTGGCAGACCACAGGATTTAAATGATATAGAAGGAATAATCCTGCGTCAAGGGAAAAGACTTGATATTAAATATATACGAAAGTGGCTCAAGGCATTTGCTGATATTCTGGAAATGAAGGAATTAAGAGAAAGATTTGAAAAACCATGGAAGCAACTGACAAACAAACCCAAATAATTTGTAACCGTTCACCTCACCACGGAGACACAGAGACACTGAGAAAAATCTAAAATCATTCTCCGTGTCTCTGTGTCTCTGTGGTGAACGATTACCTTTTCTGAAGAGGTGCGCCGGCATAAAAAAGGCCCCTGGAATGATCCAGGGGCCTTTAGCTATACCCCCCCAATGACGGGGAGACGGGAAAGCTGGGTGATTCTAATCGACATGGCGGCGCAGGAAGGCAGGAATAGCATAGGGATCGTCCGCCGGGACTTGGCCTTCAGGGTAATAGCCCCTATCTCCCACCCCCACTTTTTCTGCCTCGGCCATACTTTTTGCTTTTCTGAAACTTTGCATATCTCTTACTTTCTCATCAGCCTGGACTGGCTCGGCCGCACTGACCCTGGTTCCGAAACCGGTAGCCACCACGGTAATACTTACTTCTTCTTTCATAGCCTCATCAGTTACTGTCCCAAAGATGACATTGGCCTCATTATCCGCCTTTTCCGTAATCAGATTAGCGGCTTCATCTACTTCGGAAATCATCATATCCCTTCCCCCGGTGATATTGATCAAGATTCCTCTGGCGCCCTCAATAGAGTTTGACTCCAGGAAAGGTGAGGAGATGGCTGCCTGAGCCGCATCAATAGCCCTATTTTCTCCGCTAGCCACCCCGATTCCCATTAAGGCATTCCCTTGAGCGGTCATTACTGCTTTGACATCCGCAAAATCTAAGTTGATTAATCCGGGAATAGTGATCAGGTCTGCAATGCCCTGGATACCCTGCCTGAGGACATCATCCGCTGCCCGGAAGGCATCAATGATAGAGGTTCTTTTTTCCACTACCGAAAGAATTTTCTGATTGGGAATGGTGATTAAGGTATCCACCCGCTCGATTAATTCTTTCAAACCTACCTCCGCCTGTTTAGCCCGCTTAGGTCCTTCAAAATTAAAGGGTCGGGTGACTACGCCTACTGTCAAAGCCCCTACCTCACGGGCTATATCAGCCACGATAGGCGAAGCGCCCGTTCCGGTTCCACCACCCATACCGGCCGTGATAAAGATCATATCTGCTCCATCCAGGAGTCCATAAATAGTATCTTTATCCTCCAAGGCCGCCTTTTGCCCGACCTCTGGATTGCCGCCTGCTCCAAGTCCCCGGGTCAATTTACTACCCACGGCTATCTTGTAAGGGACATCCACCGCCTCCAAAGCCTGACTGTCAGTATTAACCACGATAAAGTCTATCCCGTCGTGCTTCATCTTAGAAGACAACATACGGACGACCGCGTTCGTCCCTCCACCTCCGATACCAATAACTTTAATCTTGGTCGGATGTTTTACCTCATTTTCGAATTCTAACATCTTTCTTTTTACTCCTTCCTAAAAAGCATCTAGCGGTGTAGTGGTGACACCACGCCAGCTCGGCGAAAGTTCCTGAACGGTTTCAGCCGGGTTCGAGGATTCGAGGAACTTACACCGTGTTATACTACTACCCCTTTCCCGGTTCAAGGGTTAGGCTTTAAGGCCCCTTCCTTAAGACCTAACTCTTGACCCTCTTACATTTTTTGGTCAAAAAGCCCTCCCCTAACTCTCAGGTAATCGATTATCGGTGATCAGGCTATCGGTAAGGAGAAAGCCGTAATCTATCATCACTGATTACCGGTTACTGATTACCGATTACTGGATGCCTGAGTAGTTACTAACCGGATTATATTAGGATGGTCACCTCCTTTGCTAAAACATCTCTCCAACCCATTCCTTCATTCGGCTGAAGATATCCTTAAACAGATTTCCCCCGATAAATCTTACCCCCTTTCCCGCTATTCTATCATTAGCCCCATATAAAACCAGACCTACGCCGGTAGCATATTGGGGTGTAGCTACAATATCCACCAGTCCCTTTATTCCCCGGGGGATACCTATCCTTACCGGCAGATCGAATATCCGTTCGGCTAACTCCCTGGTCGATCCCAGTTGAGACGCGCCTCCAGTAAGAACAACCCCGGTGGTAATCTGTTTTTCATAGCCGGTCCTCCTGATCTCGCGGTTGACCAATTCAAAAATTTCTTCCATCCTGGGTTGAATAATCTCAGCTAATACCTGTTTAGGTAAGGTCCGAGCCTTTCTCTCTCCCACGCTGGGCACTTCCAAGGTCTCCTCTCCGGAGATACTCGAGGCCAGACAGGAACCGTGGGCAATCTTTATTCGCTCTGCTTCGGCCACAGGGGTCCTGAGTCCCATTGAGATGTCGTGAGTAACATAGTTTCCTCCCAGGGTTATCACCTCGGTATGTCTTACACTCCCTTCGACAAATACAATGATATCGGTTGTCCCCCCCCCGATATCCACCAGAACTACCCCTAATTCCTTTTCATCTTCATCCAGAACAGCCTGACTGGCCGCCAGGGGAGCCAGGACAATATCATCTACGACAAATTCAGCCTGATTTACTGCTTTGACGATGTTTTGGGCTGAGGCGACGGCGCCGGTGACAATATAAATCTCAGCTTCAAGCCTAGTTCCGGACAGACCTATCGGGTCCTTTATCCCATTCTGACTATCAATGATATACTGCTGAGGCAAAATATGAATTACTTCCCGGTCAGGGGGAATAGCTACCGCCTTAGCGGCATCTATCACCCGGTCAACATCACTCCGAGTTACATCACCCCGTCTGGAAGATATAGCAATAACTCCATGTGAATTGAGTCCCTTGATGTGACCACCGGCAATGCCGACATAAACAGAACCTACATCTACACCGGCCATAAGTTCCGCCTCTGATACAGCCTGCCCAATGGAATGGGTGGTTGATTCCAGGTCTATGACCACCCCTTTCCTTATGCCCCGCGAAGGAGCGCTGCCTACCCCTACGATCTCTACCTCGTTTTTTTCACCTATCTCACCAATGACCGTACATATCTTTGTTGTTCCGATGTCCACGCCTACAATCATATCACCTTTCGCCATTTACCTCACCTACTTTCTTAGAGGTCAGAAGCCAGAATCTGTCCTCTCTCCTCGGTCGTCTGCCCTTTGTCTTCTGTATTCTGTCCTCTGTCTTCTGTATCTCCCTCGGCTGACTTTTTCATAACTATATTCTTAAACCTGAGATCAATATACTCCATCCTTTCCTCTCTCTCCCGAAGATACTTAAGAAGGGCTTTAAGCCGACGAAGTTTCTTACCTTCTGCCTGATCAGGAGAGCCAAAACGAATCTGAATAGCCTGTCCTATGGTATAGCCGATGATACCTTTTGGTTTCTCTATATTAAATTCAGCTATCTGAGGGGAAAGGTCAATTTCCGGGTCTCTGAGCTGATCGATGATAGTTAAAACTTCCCTTACGGCCGGGGCCTTCAAGGGCTGGCCCAGTTCACATCCTTCAAACTTCAGGCCGGTAATGAAAGGTAAATCGTAGTCCTTACAGGAATCCAAATCAAAGATAACCCCCTGGTTATCTATACCTAAAAATCGGCTCATTTCCGGAATAGGGATAATGGCCTGCGGCTCTCTTTCTTTAACTATTATTTTTATCGTGTTAGGTAGTTGTCGTTTAATCTCAATATCGCTTACGCCTGGTTCGCGGCTCAGATAGTCAGCTAAATCCTTCAAATCAAGTTGAAAGATATTGGGATGAATAGTCCGGTAATGATTAAGACAATACAGGTTGAATCCATTTTGGATTCTATCTTTACGGGCATTCTCTTTAGCTTCAATTATAGGGGTATCAACCGCCAGTTGAGGCGAGGTGGCAATAAAATAATAAGTCCCGGCCAAAGTCGCCCCGGTAAGACCGAGGATAAGAATGACCTTAACTACCCCCCAGTTTATCTTTCTTGGCTTAACTTTTCTTCTGGTTTTTCTTTTAGGAATACGCTGCCTCTCCAGTCGGGGACGGCTAGATAACTTCATATGACGGCCTCCTGTCGCTGATCACCGAGACCCTCCTCCCCCACGACCGTGATTTCCAGATCAAGGTCGATCCCCGAATAATCTTTAACCCGGGATTTAATTATTTTTATCAATTTTAAGACATCAGCCGCGGTAGCTTTGCCTATGTTCTGAATAAAATTGGCGTGTTTATCGGACACCTTTGCCTGGCCGACACAAGATCCTTTCAAGCCGGCCTTCTCGATCAATGCCCCGGCATAATTACCTGGCGGATTCAAAAAGATACAACCAGCATTACGTCCCGATAAGGGCTGGGCCGCTTTTTTTCTGGCCAATAATTCATGCATCTGTCTTTTAATCTTTGATGGCTCTCCATAAGATAATTCCAGACCTACTTCCAGGACGATTCCTTCTTTCAACCCATGTCGATAAGTAAAATTTATGTCTTCGGCTAAGATAAGTTTCTCTTCTCCCGCCGGGGAAGCTACCCTAACCCATTTGATAAGCTCCCCGATACTTTTGCCAAAGGCAGAGGCATTAAGCTTAACGGCTCCACCGATTCTACCCGGAATACCGGCTGTAAATTCGAGGCCGCTTAAACCGGCCGTGGCCGCCTCCCGGCTCAGTCGGGGAAGAGAAACGCCTGCACCAACTTTTATGATTTCGGATTTTTCATTCCGCCTTTCGCCCTTATCCCTTCCCCTGATGTCTATCTTATTAAAGAAGCCAGTTGGACGAAGAGTAAGCCCCCTTATCCCCCCGTCCCTGACTAAGAGGTTTGTCCCTCCGCCAAGGATAAAGCCGGGAAGATTATGGTCTCTTATAAGCTCAAGGACATCTTTAAGCTCCGCCTCAGATTCTATCTCAACAAAAAAATCTGCCGGGCCACCGATCTTAAAGGAAGTATGGCGGCTCATCGGCTCATTGATCTTAAGCCGGAGGCCGACTATGGCCCGAAGCCTTTCAACCAATCTCGGATTTCGCACCCACTTCGTGGGTACCCAGGATTTCGGATCTTCCATTCCTCACTTCGCCACTGGCCATCCAGATTTTCCCATCCACATTCCGCAATCCGCCTTCCGCAATTCTTCTAATATCCTTTCCCCCACCATCCAGATGTCTCCGGCGCCCAGGGTGATTAAGATGTCGTTTGATTTGACCCGATCAAGGGCAGCCGTCACCATTTGTTCTGGATCAGAGATAAATTCAACTTCAGAATTAGGACTGCCTTGCTTGATCTTAGCGGCTATCATCTCTCCACTCACCCCCGGAATAGGCGTCTCCCCAGCCGCATAGATGTCATTTACCATCACCATATCCGCCTGCTCAAAGGCCTTTCCGAATTCTTCTGCTAAGCAGCGGCTTCGAGTATACCGGTGAGGCTGAAAGAGAACCAGCCTCCTTCTTTGTGGCCAGGCAATTTTAATGGAATTCAGGGTAGCCTTAATCTCCGTGGGATGATGGGCATAATCATCCAGGAGCAGGACTCCACCAATCTCAGCCTTGATTTGAAGACGTCTATCCACTCCCTGGTAGTTAGACATGCCCTCTTTTATCGTTTTGAAATCCAGTCCAAGTTCAAGTCCAACCGTTACCGCCGCCAGGGAATCCCGGATATAATGCAGCCCGGGAAGACTGATCTCTATTTGGCCTAAAACCTCAGCCGAGCGGGCCACCGTAAACCGGGAGAGAGTTCCCTCAAACTCAAAATCAAAGCCCCTGATCTCAGCTTCAGGATGGAGTCCATAGGTTATCACCGGCCTTTGAATGCGATCAAGAATAGAACATATATGCTCATCATCCAGACAGAGGATGGCACACCCGTAAAAAGGAACCTTGTTGATGAAATTCACAAAATTTTCTTTAATCTCAGCTAACCCCCCCTGATAGTAATCCAGATGTTCCGCATCGATGTTGGTGACTACGGCAATGATAGGGGAAAGTTTCAAAAAACTCCCGTCAGATTCATCAGCTTCTGCCACGAAAAATTTGCCGTTGCCATGTTTAGCGTGAGAAGCAATATTCTTAAACCGGCCGCCAATGACTATGGTGGGGTCAAGTCCACCGTTGGTTAGGACCGCTCCAATCATAGAGGTAGTGGTTGTCTTGCCATGGGCACCGGTAACGGCGATCCCATTTCGAAGGCGCATCAGTTCAGCCAACATCTCCGCCCTGGGGATAACCGGGATATGTTCCTCCTTAGCCCGCTTAACCTCTACATTTCCGTTGGTAATAGCCGAGGAAATAACCACTACGTCTTTATCTAAGACCAGTTCGGCTTTATGTCCTATGTGGATATCTCCACCCAAAGAGGAAAGTCTTCTGGTTATCTCGGTTTCTTTGAGGTCGGAACCACTAACCTCATACCCCAGAGAAAGCAAGACTTCAGCAATCCCGCTCATCCCGGCCCCACCTATACCTACTAAATGGATACGTTTTATCTTATCAAACATACCTGGTTTCCTTAGAGACATTCAGCAGTATCCCTACCCCAATCAAGGTAGAGACAAGGGAAGATCCGCCGTAGCTAATAAAGGGCATAGGTAAACCTGTCGTCGGCATCATTCCCGTGTTTACCGCGATATTAATGCTGGCTTGAAGAACGATAATAGTAGTTAACCCAAAGGCCAGTAAAGACCCGAACATATCTTTGCTCGTCAGCGCAATCTTGACTCCTATCCAAAGAAAGAGCAAAAAGAGAAGAAGGATAAACCCTGTTCCCAAAAATCCAAATTCTTCGGCAAGTATAGCAAAAATTGAGTCCGATTCCGGTACCGGCACAAAACCCAGTTTTTGTTGACTCCCTCCAGGTCCTTGCCCAGTAATTTTTCCATTACCTATCGCCGATATAAGCTGCTTCGGATGATACCTGCCTTCTTCAACAGATTCTATTATTTGCTCCACTTCGGAAGGAGGAAACCGCCATTCAACCACTTGGCGGATAATAGAAGAATCAGAGGGAAATTGGACCAGTATCCGCTTTAACTGATAGGGATAATTCCATATCGCTAATCCGCAGAAAAGCATAGCGCCGGTCAAAAGATATACTAAGTATCTCAACTTTACTCCGCCTACGGCTAAGAGAAGTAAAATAACGATTCCCATAAGAAGGCCCATCCCCAAATGAGGCTGCATACCGACTAACCCCACTACTATAACTAAGGGGATTAATAAAGGAAGAAATCCGCGTCTAAACTCTTTTATGACATTTTGTTTTCGTGAAATGAAATCGGCCATAAAAATAATTAAAATAAGCTTAATCATTTCAGCCGGTTGGAATCTAAGTTTTGTTAGAGGTATCTCAAACCATCTCTGGCTGCCGTTGATCCTTACCCCAAACCAGGGAGTCAGGGTAAGGCCCAACATAATGAGGCCTATCATTAATAAGGGTAAAGACCGCTTTTGAAATTCCCGGTAGGGAATACTACTGGCGATCATAAAGAGGGGGACGCTTCCTAACAGCCAACAAAATTGATGCCTTAGATAGTATGAACTGTCTCTATTTCCAATGGCGCTGGCCGAGTAGATCATTACCAGTCCAATACCCACTAAGGTAACCGTGACCAAAAACAGGACGGTCGTTGAGTGTAGATGGTTATCCTTTTTTAGCCACTTAGGGTAAAACATAGCCAGACCTCCCTCCGCAACCAAAGAATCCTCCATGCTCGAGCATCCAGCATCGAGCATCAAGCATCCAGGATCGAGTATCGAGCATCGAGCATCACCTAAGCTTAAGTGTGCTCAAGGAGAGCAGAGTAAATATCCCGGCCAGTATCCAAAACCGGACCACGATCCTGGGTTCCGGCCAGCCTTTTAATTCAAAGTGATGATGCAGCGGCGCCATCAACCAAATTCGTCTTCCTCGGAATTTATAAGATATTACCTGTAAGACAACCGACAGGGCTTCAACCACGAACAATCCCCCAATGATAATAAGCAGCATCTCGTGTCTGGTCAGGACAGCCACTGTGCCTAATGCCCCTCCCAGGGCTAAGGATCCCGTATCGCCCATGAACACCTGGGCGGGGTAGGTGTTGAACCAGAGGAACCCTAAGCCGGCGCCAATAAGGGCGCCCAGATAGACGGTCAATTCACCCGTTCCACTCAGGTAGGTCAGCTTTAGGTAGTGAGAAAAATTATAATGGCCGGTTACATAAGCAATTCCAGTATAAGCGATAGCGGCAAAAATAACCGCCCCAATGGCCAGGCCGTCCAGACCATCGGTTAAATTTACCGCATTACTGGCGCCCATAATAACCAGAATAACAAAAGGGATATAAAACCAGCCTAAGTTAATCGGCGGTTTATCAAAGAAAGGGACAGCCAGTTGAGTGCTATATTCCGGCCCCCCCACCGGATTAAGATAAAGATAGCCCGCTAAAATAGCCGCTATCAGAAATTGGCCGATTAATTTATATCGGGCCACTAACCCCTCCGGCTTGCGTCGAACCATCTTTAGATAATCATCCACCAGACCTAACCCGCCGAACCCCATCGTAACGCCAAAGATGATAAGGGTAAATCGGTTGTCCCATCTGGCCCAAAGTAAGGTTGACACCAGCAGGGCAAAAAGGATGATTATTCCCCCCATGGTTGGGGTAGCCGCCTTATAGCCGTGATTTTTAAGATATTTCTCTCTAACTACCTGGGTGATCTTGAGCGCCTTGAGCTTCCTTATCACCCACGGTCCCAGGAGAAAGACAATCACTAGAGCGCTTATGGTCGCATAGGCCGTTCTGAAGGTGATATATCTGAACAACCTGAAGATAGAAGTAACCGTATCAGGCACATAAAGCCATTCATAAAAAAGATGATAGAACACCTCTTGCTACCTCGCCATCATCAAAGGATATAATTTGATCTCCCATGATTTGATAATCCTCGTGTCCTTTACCGGCAATAAGAACCAGATCGCCTGGCCCGGCTTCCTGCAAGGCCTGGAAAATGGCCTCTTTTCTGTCTACAATCACCCTGTAATTATTATGTTGATTAAAACCGCTTTTTATTTGACGGATAATTTCAAGCGGGTCTTCAGACCTGGGATTATCAGAGGTGATAATCACATAATCACTCAGTTCCCGGGCTACCTTACCCATTAGCGGACGTTTTCCGGTATCCCTATCTCCTCCACAGCCAAAGAGGGTAATAATTCGGGCCGGATTAAGATCCCTGGCTGATAGGAGGACGGACCGCAAGGCCTCCGGCGTATGGGCATAGTCGATGATCACTTGGAAAGGTTGGCCTGCCTCAATCGCTTCAAATCTCCCTTTAACTTGATCAAGGGCGGCAATCCCCGGCTTAATATCTTTGATGTCAAGGCCCAAAGCCGCTCCTGTGGCTATGGCGGCCAAGGCATTATAGACATTGTGCCGGCCGGCCAGCTTCATCTCGATTCGCTCTCCAATGGCCGTGAAGGACAGGCCTCCCCTCCCCGAAGTAATTTCTGAGGCGGTTATATCAGCCTTTTCAGAAAGCCCGTAGGTAATAACCCGGCTGGGTATAGCGGCTATCAGTTTCCTTCCCCAGGGATCGTCAATATTAATTACGGCGTATTTATCCCGCCGTAAGGTTGTAAAGAGTTGGCTTTTTGCTTCAAAATAAGAAGAGGCTGTAAGGTGAAAATCGAGGTGATCCTGACTAAGGTTAGTGAAAACAGCTACATCAAAATCGCAGCCCACCACCCGTGAAAGAGAGAGGGCATGCGAGGAAACTTCCATAACCAGATAGGAAAAGCCCCCTTCAACCATCCCGGCCATATATGCTTGAAGATTTATGGCCTCCGGGGTAGTATGAGTCGCCTTAATCTCCCTGTCTCCTGTAGAATATCCAATAGTAGCGATGCGTCCTACCTTCTCCCCTCGAGCCTTGAGCACGGATTCAATCAGATAAGTAGTCGTGGTCTTTCCATTAGTCCCGGTGATGCCAATGAGCTTTAGCTTGGTGGATGGATAATCATAAAATTTAGCGGCGACCGCCGCGGCGGCTTTTCTTGAATCTTTAACTCGAAGGAGAGTAAATCCCCTTTCTCGGGGAACACGGTCTTCTATTAAAGCCGCTACTGCCCCTTTATGTTTAGCTTCAGAAAGAAAGCTATGACCATCATATTTAAATCCCTTTATACATATAAACAGAAATCCTTTCTGAACCTCATTGGAATGGCAGCTTATCCCACTGATTTCAATATCCAGGTTGCCGACGGCTTCCTCTACCGGCAGGTCAACTACCAAATCTCTTAACCTCATTACCCCTCCCCGGAAAAGAGAAAAACTTTTTCACTCGATATTATTGGCCCCTATTTTTATCTGAGTTCTTATCCGACTAATATGATTCACCACCCACACCCTTGTATCCTTGGCCCATTTAGCCAGAACAGCTAAATACTTGCTCTCTCCCTCTACTAATTCGATATCTCCGGCCGGGAGATTGTCCTTCGGCTCCGGTAAAGTAATAACCTGGGCCAACCGCATTTCTAAGCCTATATTCTTAATGTCCCCATCCTGGAAAATCTTCTCTGGTGAGACAAGGCAAGATTTTTCTGTGGCATAACTCCTGGCCTCATTTTCCAGATATCTTCTTTCATTCTCCAATTCAATTATCCGATATCCCAGCCTGGTTACTTGGTTTTTCTGCCAAGACTGGCTAAAGCTCATTAGCAGAAAAAGAATGGCTAAGGCGAGATATGATTTTGGTGCGTTCATCCTTGATAATTTTTCTCCCAGAGTAATTATGAACTTTCCTTACCTCCTTTTATTCGAGATCTATCAACTATTTTCAAGTCACCTGAGTCTAAAGAAGGTAAAAGAATAGTCCTGGTTGATTCAGGGCCGAGTAACCCTAAACGGTGCTTTGCAATTGCCTCGATTCTGGCTAAAGATCTCAACCGGGCTAAATCGGCTTTAGCCCGAGAATTAATTTGCTGCAACAAATCCTTTTCGTCTTTTAAGCCGGCTATTTGGTAGCCTAAGGAAATTATTTGAATCTGCTGCCAGACATGGGCAAAAATTAAAACAAAAATGATTACGAGAAATATCAAATAAAGAGGACCAAATCTCAAGGTTGTCCCCCCCTTTCTTGCTGGGATGAAAGGTTTGATCTCTGGCAGGTTAAAACTATAAGGAGGAGTTACTACCGCTCGGCTATTGGCTCCTTACCTCCACCGCTCTCAGTTTGGCGCTCCGGGAACGAGGGTTATTCTTTATCTCAAGCTCAGAAGGCCTGGCCGGCTTGACGGTCAAGACAGCCGCCCAATTTTGCCTTGCCCAGTCCTTAAAGGTATGCTTAACGATCCGGTCTTCCAGACTCTGAAAAGAAATAACGACCACTCTTCCTCCCGGGCCCAAAACGCCGGGAACTTGATTCAGGAATTCCTTCAGGGCTTCCAACTCATCGTTTACAGCTATTCTTAAGGCTTGAAAGGTCCGCGTGGCCGGATGAATCCTGGCTCTTCGTCGAAAAGTTACGACCGTAGTAATAAGCTCAACCAGACGTGAAACAGAAGTGATTCTTCCTTCCCGTCTACGATTTAGAACAATTAGCTTAGCAATTCTTTTGGCTGCCTTCTCTTCTCCGTATTTTTTGAAAATACCAGCTAATTCATCTTCTTTTAGGTCATTGACTAAATCAGCCGCCGTAAGTTGATTCCGGCTATTCATCCTCATATCCAGAGAACCGTCACGCTGAAAAGAAAAGCCTCGTCTCGGATCTTCTAATTGGTATGAGGAAACCCCCAGGTCGGCGGTAATGCCCCTTATTCGACCTGAAAACCCCTCTCCGGTCAAAATAGACTTAAGATGTCTGAAATTACCATGAACTAATTTAACCCTGTCTTTATATGGGGCCAATCTGAGCCTGGCCCTTTCCAGCACGGCTTCGTCCTGATCCAGGCCAATGACATACCCGCCCGCCTTCAGGATGGCCTCCGTATGTCCCCCTTCACCTACCGTAGCGTCTACTATATATCCCCTATTATTATCGGCTTCCACTTTAAGAAACTTTAAAACCTCTTCGACCATAACCGGTTGGTGGATGGGAGTCATCTGAGTAGTTACATTTACCATTCGCCATTTATTTATTTATTTATTACTCACCCGTTTCTGCCATCTTACATTTCTTCCTGGCCTCTAATCTAAGCCTCCGCTGTTTATCATAATTTTCCCATACCTTGATCGCCCATATTTCAATCCTATCGGGGAGGCCAACAATAAGGATATCTTTTTTTATTTGGGCTAAGTCTATTAGATGTTGAGGGATAGATAAACGGCCTTGCTTTTCGCTGAGGGTACATTCAGCGGCGTTGTAATACCGGGTTCGAATGAAGTCTCGATCATCTTCATTCCCATCGAAAGATCTTTCGGCTTCGAGTTTTTTTTCTAACTCATCCCAGCGATGTTTGGTAAAGAGGTAGAGAGACCCGTCTTCTTCATTAAAGGTAAGGAAAAACTCATTAGTACCGGCACTCTTACGGAGCTTTGAAGGCATTATAAATCTACCTTTATCGTCAAGAGTATGCCGATAATTGCCTATAAACATTGAGCCTTGGCCTCTCTTCTATCGGGTGGGTGTAAAATTACCACAGTGGCAAACTTGTTGGGTATCAAAAAAGTTCTTGACAACTGAGTTAAAATATGCTAAAGTAAATGTTTAATAATGGGGGGAAGACAGGATAAGATACTAATTGTTAGCGATATTAACTCTAAATAATATAAGATGTTATTTTAACATGTGCCCTATCGTTCCTCTATCGTTCCCTTCTGTTACATTTTAGCCCATTTTCGTCCCAAATGTCAAGGAAAAAAAGTGCTTCTGGGCTAAAAAAATCATATACAATAAATCATATACAATTTATAGTGGTTCGATAGAAGGATAGCCCAATATTTAGTGGTGGCAGATTTAGTTGGAAGGAAAGAAGAGAAGAAAAAAAAAGGAGATTTAGGCAAGCAGACCGTAAGCCGAGTTCTGTATCCTGCTGTCCGAAGTATAGTTGCCTGCGAGGGTCACTATATTTCAGGGTCACAGGTTGGTGATCATCCATCTGGGGTAGATGTTGCCATCTACCTCAAGCGACCAACCCGGGAGAATGGCGGGCTACCATCAAGGAAGGGCTGATGTAGCCATCAGCTCCCTTAGCTCCCCTATTAGGTCTTTCTCCAGGTGGGGTTTACCAAGCCAGGGAGTCACCTCCCTGCTGGTGAGCTCTTACCTCGCCTTTTCACCTTTGCCCTTAGAAGTAGACAGTAGTCAGTAAACAGTAGTCAGTAGTAAACAGCCCATTCTCTACCCCCTACTGTCTACTGTCTACTGTCTACTTCCAGTAGGCCGTGTGTTTTCTGTGGCACTTTCCGTAGCCTCACGGCTCCTGGGTATTACCCAGCACCCTGCCCTGTGGAGCTCGGACTTTCCTCTCCTGCTGAAGCCAGCAGAAGCGATCACCTGGTCTACTTGCCCAAAGAAGTTTCGCGTTGGGGGTAGCCGCTGGCGGCTCGTCGTGTTTGGAGTTAAGCGGCTTGAGCGCCACTTTTTCAAGAGGCAGAATCCGCCTTCCGCCATCCGAAATCCGCCATCAACGGCTATTGCTTTGTCAAGTTAGTATTTGTAGGTAAAGTCTCTTTAGTTTAATTCGTATTTTCGTTGGCGAATTACCAAACCAACCTAATAAAGACATCGACAAAATATTCAACTTACTTTAATAAACTTGACAAGGTACTATTCTATGTCCTTTAAATAAGAATCAAAGTAATCAATGGTTGACTTGAGGCCTTCTTCTAGTGAGACTTGTGGTTCCCAACCCAGCAATTTTTTGGCCTGGTCAATATTAGGCCGCCTTACCCGGGGATCATCCTGGGGGAGTGGATTAAAGACAAGCCGGCTTTTGGCGCCGGTCAATTCCAGGATTTTCTCTGCAAATTGGAGGATACTCATTTCCGCCGGGTTCCCAAGGTTAACCGGCGCATGGATACCGCTGTTAATAAGCCGGTATATCCCTTCGATAAGATCCGAAACATAGCAAAAACTTCGGGTCTGGGAACCGTCTCCAAAGATGGTCAGGGGTTCGCCTTTTAAGGCCTGGCAAATAAAAGCCGGAACTACCCGGCCATCGTTTATCCGCATTCTGGGACCGTAAGTGTTAAATATCCTGACAATCCTGGTGTCTAATCCATGTGCCCGATGGTAGGCCATCACCAAGGCCTCGCCGTACCTCTTGGCTTCATCATAGACCCCACGCGGACCAATAGGGTTCACATTACCCCAGTAATCCTCTCCCTGGGGATTAACTAAGGGGTCTCCATATACCTCAGAGGTGGAAGCCAGTAAATAAGTGGCTCGTTTGGCCTCGGCCAAACCGAGGGTCTTATGCGTCCCTAAAGCGCCCACCTTCAGGGTTTGAATGGGAAGTCTCATATAGTCTATGGGGCTGGCCGGCGAAGCAAAGTGAATAACCAGATCAAGTTTTCCCTCAATCTCGATATATTCCGTCACATCATGTTTATGAAAAGTAAATCTTTCATTTTTAATGTGAGCGATATTAGCCATACTCCCGGTAATCAGGTTGTCCATCGCAATGACTTCATGCCCCTTTGAGAGCAAAAAATCACAAAGGTGAGAACCAAGAAACCCAGCCCCACCAGTAACAAGTATCCGCATTTATCTCCTCCTCTCCCTCATATCTTCTCAATATCTGGGCGAAGGTCCGTAATTAGGTAATCGGTAACAACTGATTACTGGTTACGCCTCACCGATAACCGATCACCTGGTTACCCCGATTTATTGAGAAGATACTCTTCCTCGATAAGCTTGTATTGTAAGCGTAGAGGTAACTACTACTCAGGTTGTTTAAACTGTAGGCTGAAGGCTGTTAGCTCTTACGCCTTGACCGAATCAGGAGCGCCTAAAAAAAACCTTCCTGGTTAGCACCATTTGATCACGCCCGATTCCCTCCTACAGCCTAAATACCTTAAAATAAAAATGTTACATTAGATCAGCCCTTTTTAAACCATGCCGGAAAACTGACCGGATGATATGGCTTACTTCATAATCAATTCAGCAAAATCCTCAAATTCTTCCAATGACTCTACTTCTATCCCTTTCCTGAGAAGAACCTTCAAGATGGAAGCATCTCTTATTTTATTTAATCTCTCCACAATTGACTGGGGAACAGCCTCAAAACGCCGATCAAGAATATCAAGGATTCCCTGCTGCAATCCCTGCTGCAATCCCTGCTGCAATCCCCGCTGCATACCTTCTTCTCTTAACACATCAGCTATGGTAGGCATGATCTCACCTCCTTTGTCCGGTAAGGCTTCATCTACCGCCGCCCTGACCTCTTCATAGGTAACATTAGGGGCAGCATTGAGTATGTATTTCAAAATGGTTTCAAGGTATTCCAGAGCAGTTCCCTTCTCAGAAAGATTCCTTAAAAGACTAAGTATTCCAGGAAGATGATCTGTTAAATCCTCTCTAAATATGTATTTTAAAATGAGCAGCGTCATCCGCAAGATGACCTTCCCCTTGATATCCTCATCATTGTACCCGGACGCATCCCAAAGCAGATACTGAAAATCAGGGATAAAGCAAGCCAGATCATTAGGATAGGCAAAAAGGTCTCTGAAATTTAACCCGGCCTGCCAGCTTCTATCTCCATGAGACAACACCAAAGGAATAATCACTGGAAATCCAGGCTTCCCTTCCTTCTTAAGCCCCATCTCCCAAATCTTCACCATATATCTGAGAAGATAAAAGGCCGTTAATGGTTCTTGAAAGCTCTTGTGCTCAAAAAGGATATACACATACCCCCCTGAACCGTCTTTGAGGTCTGCCTCGAAAAGCAGATCAGAAAAATACTCCTTCAGGTGTTTATCTATAAATGAATCCTTGGTGTATTCCAGGGAATCCAAGTCAAGCAGACTAACCACCTTATCAGGCAGATAATTCTGGAGAAATTCCCTGGCTGTATTCTTACGGGTAAAAACCTCTTTGAAGAATTTGTCGTGAGGATTAGTGATCTGTTCCATAAATAACCTGACTTCCTTACTGAAAACTGGCGCGTAGGCGAGGAAGAATTTACGGTGGCCTTCCAGTTCTAACCGAAGCAAATATCTTACCAATTGAAATATAGCATAGATGTTACTTTTTGTCAAATAGAATCTTAGAGCCTATCCCAAAACCTCGGACACCAGGCGTCTATAGTTTTCCGTCGGTTTCAGAAACCAGGTTTCTTGAAGAAACCTGGTTTCTATCGCCTTGGTTTTGGGATAGGCTCTAATTACAGGGTAGAACAGGAGGCAGACACCTCATCTATTTTTAGAGCTACTTGGCTTTTTTCGTAACCGTTCACCTCACCACGGAGACACAGAGACACTGAGAAAAATCTAAAGGACAAGTCTCTCTTAATGAGGTCTTTGTCGTTCAAGATTTAGACCACGCAAATTGAGTTCATGACAAAGGCATTCTTCGTAGGCTGACTCTAATAAGCCAGGGCCTAAATGCCTATAAACTTCATATTGCTGATCCGATTATTTGCTCTGTAAGCGCTTTTCTAAAATCATTCTCCGTGTCTCTGTGTCTCTGTGGTGAACGATTACAAAACATTTTCAGGAGAAACTTTACCTACAAATATTAACTTAACAAAGCACTGGTGAGTGGTAGCGTGGTATTTACCAGACCACCAGACCACCAGACCACCAATCACCAAAAGATAGAAATGTTACCTTAGATCAGCCCTTTTTAAACCATGCCGGAAAACTGACCGGATGATATGGTTTACTTCATAATCAACTCAGCAAAGTCCTCAAATTCTTTCAATGACTCTACTTCTATCCCCTTCCTGTGAAGAACCTTTAAGATGGAAGCATCTCTTATTTCATTTAATCTCTCCACAATTGACTGGGGAACAGCCTCAAAACGCCGATCAAGAATATCAAGGATTCCCTGCTGCAATCCCTGCTGCAATCCCTGCTGCAATCCCCGCTGCAATCCTTGCTGCAATCCCTGCTGCATTCCCTGCTGCATTCCTTCTTCTCTTAATACATCAGCTATGGTAGGCATGATCTCACCTCCTTTGTCCGGTAAGGCTTCATCTACCGCCGCCCTGACCTCTTCATAGGTAACATTAGGGGCAGCATTGAGTATGTATTTCAAAATGGTTTCAAGGTATTCCAGAGCAGTTCCCTTCTCAGAAAGATTCCTTAAAAGACTAAGTATTCCAGGAAGATGATCTGTTAAATCCTCTCTAAATATGTATTTTAAAATGAGCAGCGTCATCCGCAAGATGACCTTCCCCTTGATATCCTCATCATTGTACCCGGACGCATCCCAAAGCAGATACTGAAAATCAGGGATAAAGCAAGCCAGATCATTAGGATAGGCAAAAAGGTCTCTGAAATTTAACCCGGCCTGCCAGCTTCTATCTCCATGAGACAACACCAAAGGAATAATCACTGGAAATCCAGGCTTCCCTTCCTTCTTAAGCCCCATCTCCCAAATCTTCACCATATATCTGAGAAGATAAAAGGCCGTTAATGGTTCTTGAAAGCTCTTGTGCTCAAAAAGGATATACACATACCCCCCTGAACCGTCTTTGAGGTCTGCCTCGAAAAGCAGATCAGAAAAATACTCCTTCAGGTGTTTATCTATAAATGAATCCTTGGTGTATTCCAGGGAATCCAAGTCAAGCAGACTAACCACCTTATCAGGCAGATAATTCTGGAGAAATTCCCTGGCTGTATTCTTACGGGTAAAAACCTCTTTGAAGAATTTGTCGTGAGGATTAGTGATCTGTTCCATAAATAACCTGACTTCCTTACTGAAAACTGGCGCGTAGGCGAGGAAGAATTTACGGTGGCCTTCCAGTTCTAACCGAAGCAAATATCTTACCAATTGAAATATAGCATAGATGTTACTCTTTGTCAAATAGAATCTTAGAGTCTATCCCAAAACCTTGGACACCAGGCGTCTATAGTTTTCCGTCGGTTTCAGAAACCAGGTTTCTTGAAGAAACCTGGTTTCTATCGCCTTGGTTTTGGGATAGGCTCTAATTACAGGGTAGAACAGGAGGCAGACATCTCATCTATTTTTAGAGCTACTTGGCTTTTTTCGTAACCGTTCACCTCACCACGGAGACACAGAGACACTGAGAAAAATCTAAAGGACAAGTCTCTTAATGAGGTCTTTGTCGTTCAAGATTTAGACCACGCAAATTGAGTTCATGACAAAGGCATTCTTCGTAGGCTGACTCTAATAAGCCAGGGCCTAAATGCCTATAAACTTCATATTGCTGACCCGATTATTTGCTCTGTAAGTGCTTTTCTAACTTGCATTCCGCACTTGTAAAACAGGGTTATATGTGGTAAAATAGTAACGCATAGCCAGCAATAAACACAGCAATAAAGAAAGCAGAGGTCCTACCAATGATCAAAGCACTTAATGAAGTAG
>JBFMHI010000004.1 GCA_040753085.1 bacterium
CTTCGCGCTATCAACCTCAGCGATGATATGGACAAGTATTGGGATTTCCATATCAGAGAGGAACAGAAACGTCTTTACGGGACTTACGAATGGAAAATGGCTGCATGAAAAGTAGCCACACCCTAATTAATCAAGGCTGTTTTGCAGATTCTGGAATTATCAGTCAGTTCTATATCAGTTCTATATCAGTTTATATCAGTCTATATCAGTTGATAGTCGGTAGGAGGGCAAAATGACCACACTTGTTGATAAAGTAGTTGACCAACTAAAGACCTTACCATACGAGATGCAGTGGCGGGTCTTTGAATTCACGCGCGCACTCGTCGTGTCCGTTCCGCACGGCGTTCCTGGTTCACAACTATTGCGGTTTGCAGGCGCGATCCCACTAGATGATTTACAACTGATGCGCCAAGCGATTGAAGAAGGTTGCGAGCGGGTGGACACCAATGAATGGTAAATACCTTCTTGATACCAATATCGTTATTGCCCTGTTCGCAAATGATACCGCGGTTAAAGACAACCTCGCCAAAGCGGATGAAATTTTCGTCCGTGGTTGTTGCGTGTATACCGCTGCAACGGTAGGTTAAAGACAACCTCGCCAAAGCGGATGAAATTTTCGTTCCCAGCGTCGCGATAGGTGAGTTGTGTTTCGGCGCGCGAAAATCAGCGCGGGTAGATGAAAACCTGAAGCGTATTGACGAATTTGTCACCAATAGCGCCGTGCTGGGGTGCGACGCCGAGACTGCACGGCGATACGGGGAAATCAAAAATGCGTTCCGGGTAAAAGGACATCCAATACCAGAAGAGGAATGGCACAATAGCATTACCAAAGACGCCATTGCTGAGGCGATCAAGTTGTCGGGTGAGGCATTTCTCAAACATGCAGATGAGTTTGTGCTGGAGCCAATACCGGCATGAACATTCTGGATGAGAACGTCCTCGAAAGTCGGCGGCAACTGCTAATCAAGTGGCATGTGCCTTTTCGGCAAATCGGCTACGAGGTAGGCAGGAAATTGCGGCGTGCTACGGCGTTTGGCGAAATGCTCTTGCCCTGAGAAGACTTCTGCGAAATGAGCGCATTTGACGAGGTCAACTTGAAGACGATATTGGAGCAAATCCGTGCTCAGGCTATAGAGGAAAACATCCGTATCACTCAGCACGCGCAACAGGAGATGGCGGAGGAGAACATCACGCTTGACGAGATTCTTCAGGTAATTGCCACAGCCCAGATATTGGAAAACTATCCTGAGCACAAAGGAGGACCATGCTGCTTGCTTAATGGCGTTACCGTTCACGGACGTCCTGTGCATATTGTATGTACGACAGCCCAGCCAGTGTTGATTGTGATTACGGTGTATGATCCCAAACCACCGAAATGGGTGACACCCACCCAAAGGAAGCGATAAAATATGAAGTGCAGTATTGTAGGATGTCCTGGTGAGTACGAAGAACGGCAGATCATCCATACCGTGCGATATCATGGACAGGTGATCGTGTTTGATCATGTGCCAGCCGAAGTTTGCTCTGTATGTGGCGACGTGCTTCTAAGACCAGAGACCGTGCGTCGGATCGAGACGTTGTTGCAAGCAGCAATGCAGCCAGCGAGAGCAGTTCCCCTTTACGAGTTTGCTTAAGGGGCACTTCGGCAAACACTCGCCTGCCGACAACGCCTGAACGATTTCTTGTTGGTGCTGGCTGGCAAAGGGCGGTGTTGC
This sequence comes from bacterium, assembly GCA_040753085.1. NCBI lineage: Bacteria > bacterium. The sequence continues at coordinate 1,716 of JBFMHI010000004.1, forward strand.
GTCAGGCTCTGCGTTCTGCATCATGCCCTTCCTATCCAAGCGTCGTCGGTCAGTCGCAAGTATGGCGTAGCGAGTTGAATATTCTACAAAGCAAGGTACACTGATGATTGAACAAATACGCGCCAGGATTCAGGCAGGACAATTCGAGTTCTCAAAGCACGCCGTTGACCAAAGCGTCCTCCGTCGTAACCGTTCAGGTATAGCTGCACGGATTAGCACGGATAAATAACACAGGACAGAAGGCGGAAGTGTAGGGACAGGGCTTGTCCCTGTCCGTGCTTGTCCATGTCCGTTCCGTAGACGGACAACCACAAGGGTTGTCCCTACAGCCTAAGGACAGACCCGAATCACGGACACGGCTCACGGATTTTCCGTGTTTCATCTGTGTGCATCTGTGGCTGAACGGTTACCCTCCGTCAAATCAGCGTACAGGAATTGCGGGAGGCGATTGCGAATGGCGAGATTATCGAAGACTATCCAGAGGATAAGTATGGTCCAAGTTGCTTACTGCTGAAGCGTTTACGACACGCCTGCGAGATTCGGCAGTCACTTTCGCAGAGATTGTAGAAAGAAGAACGGTATGAGCGTTACGGTTGCTCAAATGAACAGAGAGGAACTGAAAGAAATCATTTTACTGCCTCCCTTTCTGGAAAAAGTTCAAAATCTTCTTATGGATAATCTCATTGGCCGAAACTAAATAGGAGAGACCTGCTTCCGGGCCTTCCAAGAGGGGGAAATCATCCAGACCTTGGCCATAGGCGTCACTAACCATACAGCCGGCTTCTTTGGCGATGAGGTAAGAAGCAGCAATATCATAAGGACACGGACCCAGTATCTTCCCTCCCCCCAGAACCTTGGCGGTCTTGAGGCTCTCCGGGTATTCTCTGAGAAGCCGGCCGCCCACGTCCACATGGGCATCCAATTGTCCCAGCAAGATGCGACTGGTGGTGAAGGAGGAGCTGCTCAGGAGGAAGCAGGCCCCTTTAACGGCGGAGGTATCCACTAATGAACCAATAAATTGAAATAGAGGTAAACTTGGCCGTCCTACCACTTCAAAACTCCATCTTAATCTCTCCATATCCTGATTAGAAGAGAGCACCACCGGGATTTCTTCCTGGTTAGGGAATATCTGGGCAGCGCCTCCGCTCCCCTGCTCCTGTGCTCCCCGGCTCCTTTGTGCCTGACAGTGGAATATCTTTGTGCCTTTACCTCTTTCAGCCCAAAAAAGGCGATCCCCTTTTATCTCCTTCAGACAGCCGTATTTAATATCTTTAAACGCCGGCTTCTCCTTCCGGTAATCAGCCAGGGCCACAGAGACGCAAGCGGCTTCAAAACCTACGGCCGCCGGCCGCGAGCCATCAACCGGGTCAACTACCAGGAGAAAGCGAGGCGCCGGGCCGAATTTTACCAAACCTTTGTCTTCTGAAAAGTAAGCCCAATCAGGGCCTTTATCTTTAACGCACTCATAAAGGATCTCTTCGCCTATCTCATCAATCCGGAAGGTAGGATCGCCGCTGGCCGCCCACCCGGTGATTTCTCTGGCTGAAGCCTGGCCCAGATAAGGACTGACCGCAGACCATATCTTCTCAGTTAGAATTAACACCACATCCTTTTCGTTCATTACCCCACCTCTCCCCCCTACCTTGAGTATAACTTAAAAAATCCCGCTAACTATTCAGCCACTGATTAACACGGATTAGCACGGATAAAATAATTCGACCTGTACGGTTAGGCTGAGCCTTGAAAACCGCTAAAGCGGTTATGATTCTATATGTTGTCTTATTCGCATCACCCTGATAAATCAGGGTGCTAATCTCAGTAGAAATGGGGATATTAATCTCGCTAGAAATGAGGAGATGATGAGAATAGCACCCCGATTTATCGGGGTGAATCGGTAGAGAACAAGTCCACCTCCTAACCGCTTCAGCGGTTTTTTAACCAGACAGGTTGCCTTTTTTGAATCTGTAAACGAGCCGTGCATTTCATAGCCAGAAATATGCCAACTCTGCCGAAAAAAACCGACCTGTACGGTTAGGAATTACAAGCAATTTCCCTCAAACCTGAAAGGTTTGAATTTTACATAACCACAGGTGAACCCTGCGAAAACGAAACATCTACCACAGCTCAACCCTGAAAGGGTTGAATTCTATGTGATGGATAATATTCGACCCTTGCAGGGTCGAGCGTTGCAGGTGTATTTATCTTCCGTAGCTTGCATCTACGGCTATTTAAAATTTGACGCTTTCAGCGTCAGTAGTCTACAACCTTAACCGTACAGGTCGAAAAAAAACTTGAACATCGAGTAACAAACCCCGACCTGGGCCTACCAATTAACCCCGAATGGACACGAATACAGTTCCATTTTGTCTACCTCTTACAGATAATTCTCTTCCAGATATGCCTTCCTCTCTTTAGCCTTATTAATCCACTTACTATTAGGATATTCGTGGATAAGCCTGCCGTAAGCCTCAACCGCTTTTTTGTAATCCCTGGTTTCATAAACCCGGTCGTAAAGTTCCCCCATATTAAAGAGGGCCTGTTCCGCCTCCGGGGTATGGGGATGGTTCGCTACTACCTTATGATATTCGGCTAAGGCCTGTCGATAGTCTTTTAGTTTTCGATAGCTATCAGCCACGCCCATTTGCGCCTCAGGCGCCAGAGAACTGGCCGGATAAAGATCAAGCAAACGGAGGTATTCCAGCCTGGCATTTACGTAATCTTCTTTGGCATAATTAGAGTGGGCGATCAGAAGCTGGGCATCGTCCAGTAGATTACTTTGGGGATAACTGTCCTTAATATCCTCGGCGGTAGTAATGGCCGCATCAAAGGCCTTATTGTCGAATTGACACTGGGCTATTCCAAAGGTGGCCTTATCTAACAGTTTACTTTTGGGATAGTTGCTGATTAACCGCTCATATTCGGTTATGGCTTGATCGCATAACTTCCTTCGATACAGATCCTCAGCCAGATTGAACTGTTCCTGATCCTCCGGCACCTTTAAGCCTTCTTCCACCGGTTCTTCCGGTAACTCTTTTCCCCCTATCGGCCGGGGCTTGAGAGGCAGCTCTTCTTCCTTCAAGGGCTCTCGGACAAGGGGAAGAGGCAGGGCCTCGGTTTCTCCCTTATCCTTTACGGCTGTCTCTTTGACCGCCGTATCAGCCTCTTCAGACACAACTGTCTCTTTAACCGCCGTATCAGGCTTTTCATAACCTGATACCTCTCCCCGCGTTTCACTGCCGACTTCTCCTTTTGTTTCCTCAACTTTTTCCCTGGCAAAGGGTGAAGCTTCCGGTTTCTCGGCTGGTCCCTTCAGTTCCTGGATCTTTTTGGATAGGGCTTCTTCAAAGGCTTCTCTGGCCTTAAGATTGGCCGGATCTTCCTTTAAAATTTGACCAAGGATGACCAGAGCGCGCTCATACTTCCTTTCTCTAAGGTAACTTAACCCCTCCTCCAGCGAGGCCGCTTCTTTAGCCTGGCTATATTGAGCTGAAACAGGCAGAAGGGAAATCACCACCATAATAAATAGTAATCTCTTCATTCTTTCTCCATCCATAATTCTTCATTTTCTACTTCCGGGACAGAGATATTCTTCAGGCTGGGATCAAGCTTGATGGCCTGGATGTAAGCATTAATCGATTCCGTGTCCTTACCCATATCCTCATATACTCTTCCCAATTCCAGGTGAAGATAAGCGTCTTTAGGATCGAGTTTGACTGCCTCCTCCAGGACGCTGACCGCCTCCTCATAATCTCCGGCCAGATAGTAAAGTTCGGCTTTTTTTATGTAATCATCTTTAGTTAATGGAGCTTTCCGGCTCTCTGGCTTAACCCCCGTCTCTTCCTGTGGCCCGCATCCTCTGCAACCCCAGAATCCACCGATCAGGATTAAGCTCAGGACCAGTCCGACTATCCACCACCAGCTATTATTACTACTCATGTCTTGTCTCCTCTTCTATTTTTTTTGTATCTATTCAGCCACGAAGACACTAAGACACATACGTGTCTTCGTGCCTTGGTGGCTGAACGGTTACAAAACTTTTTTGCTCTGTTGCTCTCTACGACACATACATTTTAATAAGTGGCACAATACTTTGTGCCTTCGTGCCTTAGTGGCTGAATAGTTACTATATTTTTTCAAAGCCGGTTATACCCTGCTCCGCTAAACCATTAATCAATTGAGTCGCTATCCAGCCATTAAACAGGCCGGTAATGGTAGAAAGAATAAGTAAAAAAGGCAATTGAATAAAGATACCGATATGTTTGACCAGAATAAGATAAACGAGGCCAATTTGAATCAGACTGTGAGTTATCGCCCCGATCACACTGATCATCATCAAAGAAAGCCCCGGATAAAACCATCTTAAGCTGAACCCCATAATTCCTGCGCTGCCGAGGCCGCCTGATATACTGAGGATAAAAGCAGGTCCCAGTAAGGTGCCGCTTACCAGACCTCCCAGGATACATCGCATAATAGTTACGATCATTCCTCCCCTTAGGCCAAAAACCACCAGGGCTAAGATGGTGACTATATTAGCCAGCCCCAGCCTGATCCAGAGAACAGGGGTAAAGATAAGGGCTTCTATCGTATGAAGAATGACGGCTAAAGAAGTGAGCAGGGCCATTCTGGTTATTTGGTTAGGCTTAAGTCTCATTATATCAATTATCAATTGTAACTATTCAGGTAGATAGGCTGAAGGCTGAAGGTGGAAGGCTTTTAGGGACAGCCTTCAGCCTTCAGCCTTCAGTCTATGCTGAACGGTTACCAAGGGCTAATTATTAGTCATTCTTGACGAAGTTATAACTTTCCCCGCCGGGGTAACGATAATTCCTTCTATTCCTTCAAGCTGCTCGATGAGTTTCATCCCTTCAATGGGGCCGGCAATAAATACAGCCGTAGCCGCTACGTCTGCCTCAATGCAGGTCGGTGCAGTGATAGTGACACTAATACATTCGCCGGCCGGATAACCCGCTCGAGGATCGATTATATGGTGATATCTGGCTCCATCTTTGATAAAGAAACGCTCATAATCTCCTGAAGTAGCTACGGATGAATCCTTCAGTTCCACCACCGTCAAAATCTTATCCTCTCTCGGATGTTGAACGCCTATCCTCCAGGGTTTTCCCTTATGGTTTCGACCTATCGTCCTTATATCTCCGCCGGCATTGACCAATCCGTGGGTAATGCCTTTTTTAACCAGGACATCAATAGCTCGGTCCACCGCGTATCCCTTGGCTACCCCACCTAAATCGAGTTTCATCCCGGGCTCAAGGGCGCATTGCCACCCCTCATCTCCCGCCGCTCGTCTCTCAATGGCCACTCTTTTATAATCCACCAGCGATAGGGCCGACTTAAGCCGGTCTTTAGGCGGAAGTTTATAAGGTGGCGCCTGTTTGAAATCCCATAATTCGGTTACCGGGTCAATGGTTACATCAAACAGTCCATTGGTTAGTTCAGAATACTTGATCGATGTTTTTAGCACCTCCATGAGTTCAGGGCTGATCTCTTGGGGGGTCTCACCCAACCGGGAAGGCTCGCTTTCCGGTCCTTTACCCAGAAGGGTCTCGATTCTTTTCATTTCAGAGAAGGCCGCCTTGATGGCCTCATCCGCTTTCTTTCTATCCTGATCCACTACCTTTATTTCCACTAAGGTATCCATCAGGGAATTGGTCCTGACTATTAGTTCCTTTTGACACCCGGTGATGAAAATAATTCCTATTATGAGGCAATATAGACAGTTTAGCATAGCGTGACCTCCTAGCCACCCTCAAAGAACAACCTAACGGTTGTCGTAGGTGTTCCCTAACTTTCATGGTGCCCTTATAATTCTCGCCGATAACACCAATGTTGCGGGGTAATACTATACTAAGCATAGTTTACGCCTAAGGATAGAAGTTGTCAAGTTATAAATTACTTTTTTGTAAGGCTAATTGTATCTGCTTAGCCACCAGGACACGAAGACACAAAGATTACAGAAAATTTAAGAAGGTGCTTGACAAGTATCCGGGGGTATGTTATACTACTGGTCGATGAAATCAAGGGCGGTTAGCTCAGTTGGGAGAGCGCATGCGTCACATGCATGAGGTCACAGGTTCAAGCCCTGTACCGCCCACCAACTTAACTGATGGCGGATTCTCAGAAAGAGGAAACTCCGCCATCTGAAATCCACCATCCGAAATAAAAAGAGGGGGTAACTATTCAGCCACTGATTGACACGGATTAGCACGGATAAAATAGAATGAGTTTAGTAAGTGTTCAGCCACAAAGACACTAAGACACAAAGATTAAAGAATTATTTCTTAATAGCTCAACAGAGCAGTAGCCCAGTAGTTAAAGACTTTTCTGAAAGTTCCAGAAGTGCTGCTCTATTGCTCTACTGCTTTCTAAGGCACATACTTTTTAATAAGTAGCACATTAAAATTGATTAAAAACCAGACTCCTTTTTACCACGAAGACACAAAGAGACTAAATTCATAAATAATTTCCCCTTCGTGTCTTCATGCCTTGGTGGCTGAAGGGTTACCAAAAAAATCAGTGTTTCATCCGTGTAAATCTGTGGCTGAATAGTTACAAGAGGGGTAAGGAATTGGATGAGCAATTAGGATTATTAGTTAATCTGCAAGCAGTGGATGGTAGTATTCATGAGTTGGAAGCATCCAGGGCCGATCTTGACGCAGGGATTGAAAAATCGCGGGATTGTTTTAACCGTGAATCCGAGGATTTTAACCGGCTAAATCAGGAGCTGGAAGAAAACAGAAAGGAGCTTAGAAGTCAGGAGAGAAAACTTCAACAGACAGAAGATAAGCTGGCTCATTATGAACAAAAGATATATTCTGTCAAGAGCCAAAAGGAGATGGAGGCGGTAGACCACGAAATCAAAGCCGCCCGGGAGGAAAAAGAAAAGCTGGAGGAATCGATCCTGTATTTACTTGAAGCCATTGACGAACTTTTGGTTAAGGTGACGGATGAAGAAGAGAAATTAAATCAGGCTAAGGCTAAGCTGAAGGATGAGGAAGGAAACTATAAAAAGCGTTTAATCCGGTTCAATCAGTCTATACAATCTAATAAAGAAAAACGAGAGGAGATCTTGGGAAGGATTCGTTCGGAGAATCTATCATTATACGAAAAACTTCAAACTAACCGGGGCAATTTAGCGGTAGTCTCTATTCTTGGAAGGGCGTGCGGAGGCTGTTTTATGACCCTTCCTCCTCAGGTGATCAATGAGGTTAAGGCTAATGCCTCCATAATTAGATGTCAAAGTTGCACGCGAATCCTTTATTGGGACGAGAAAAAATAACGACCTGTACGGTTAGGCTGAGCCTTGGAAACCGCTAAAGCGGTTATGATTCTATATGTTGTCTTATTCGCATCACCCTGATAAATCAGGGTGCTAATCTCAGTAGGAATGGGGATATTAATCTCGCTAGAAATGAGGAGATGATGAGAATAGCACGCCGATTTATCGGGGTGAATCGGTAGAGAACAAGTCCACCTCCTAACCGCTTCAGCGGTTTCTTAACCATACAGGTCGAAAAATAGTAAGCATAAGGTAACTACTCAGGTAATCAGCCGATCGGTGACCACTGATTACTCCTCACCGATAACCGATGACATGGTTACCCCGATTTAGTGAGAAGAGTCATTGATTACTGATTACCGATCATCTGATTAAGGGATGCTTAAGTAGATTATTGGTATGGCACACGATAGCAGTCTGATAGATCCAACCGTTTTAGTTATTTACACCGATGGGGCAGCGAAAGGGAATCCTGGGCCGGCCGGCGCCGGAGCGGTCATCTATAATAGAGACGGTATCAGGCTAAAGACCCTTAGTCAACCCCTTGGCCGGACCACAAATAATGTGGCTGAATATCGAGCCTTAATTCTGGCCCTTAAAGAAGCGGAAGAGATAGGTGGTAAACAGATTAGACTTTACAGTGACAGTGAATTGATGGTCAGACAGCTTAAGGGAGAATATAAGGTGAAGAATATGGGATTAAGACCGCTCTATACTCAGGCCGTTAGACAAATAAAAAATTTTGAAGAGGTGAACATTTCTCATCTCCCCAGGGAAGATAACGAAGAGGCTAATGCCCTGGCTGACCAAGCCAGCAAGATGCAGAGTCCAGAACACAGAGCCCAGAATCCAGAAGGCCGTTGATTTCTGTATTCTGGGTTTTTTAACTATGCCGAAGTGGTGGAATTGGCAGACGCGCATGGTTCAGGGCCATGTAGGAGTAATCCTGTGGGGGTTCAAATCCCCCCTTCGGCACCAGTCTAAAGTTCCCATCAGACACCAGGAGTCTGGCCGGCTCCTGGTGTCTTTGTGGTTAATTAGTTGTTAAGCTGTATCCTCATCAATAAATCAGGGCCCTAATCGCCTATCCCAAAACTTTGGCGAGATGAAAGCCGATAAAGGGGGTGGCGACAACTGCCGAGGGATAAAGGACGCCAGTGGTCGCTCCCCAACGGTGGCGGCGCGGATCGGTTTTGGGATAGGCTCTTAGTGAATAAGAGTTGAGAACTGAGGGTGAAGAGCGGAGAGGTTTCTTCTCTCAACTCTCAACTCGGGGTGGGTTATAGTATTACCCTGCCACATTGGCGTTGTCGGCGAGAATTATAGATACACCGCAAAAATAGGAACCACCGATTAGACCGAGGGTATATTTTTAATAATATCGGTGAAATCTGTGGTTTCTTTTGGAGGTGGCTTTGCGGCGCTATGATAACACAAGATATTATAATAGTTGTTGACGACCATGATGATCAGCGGGAATTTCTTTATGATACTTTAACGAATGAAGGATACCATACTATTCCTGTCAAAAGTGGGGCAGAGGCCCTGGAGAAAGTCAAGGAAGTCTCCACCAATGTAGTCATTACTGACCTAAAGATGCCTGGCATGGATGGCCTTCAGTTAATGAATGCCCTAAAAAAGACCTATCCGGCTATTGAGGTAGTTGTCGTTTCCGGGTATGGAACGATAGAGGATGCAGTGGAAGCTATGAAGCAGGGGGCCTTTGAATATATAACCAAACCTATTCGGGTTAATGAGTTGAAGATTATTGTCAAGAAGGTTATGGAACAACAGAAGCTAAAGGAAGAGAATAGAACCCTCAAGAGGAGGCTGGGGAGCAAGGAAGGATTTCACAATATTATTATTGGTCGTGAGAGTAAAATGCAGGATATTTACTCCCTCATTGAGACGGTGGCTGACTCTAATGCTAATATTCTTATTCGTGGGGAGAGTGGGACAGGTAAACGGGTTATTGCTCAAGCTATTCACACCAATTCCTATCGAAAGGATCGACCTTTTGTGGAAGTAAGTTGTGGCGCTCTTCCGGAGACTATTTTGGAATCGGAGCTTTTTGGTCATGTCAAGGGGGCCTTTACCGGGGCCATAAAGGATAAAATCGGCCGATTTGAATTAGCCAATGGGGGGACTATCTTTCTGGATGAGATAGATGCCTTTAGCATGAACCTCCAGGTAAAACTCCTTCGAGTTATTCAGGAGAAAGAATTTGAAAGGGTAGGGGATACCAGAACTATCAAGGTTGACATCCGAATTATTGCCGCTACCAACCGGAATTTGGACGAAGAGATCGCCAAACGGAGGTTCAGAGAGGACCTTTATTATCGCCTGAATGTGGTCAATATTATGCTGCCTCCTTTGAGAGACCGAATAGGCGATATTCCCCTCCTGGTAGAGCACTTTCTGAGCAAATACAGCTACGAAGCCAACAAAGAGGTGTTGGGCATCCACGAAGAAGCGATGAAGATGCTTCTTCGTTATAATTGGCCGGGGAATGTCCGAGAGCTGGAGAATATTATTGAACGGGCGGTTGTTCTGGCTAAAGGTTCTTCCATTACTTTGGAGGATTTACCCAAGCCTTTACAAATAGTCAGGGATAGAAGGACCGGCCTTCAGGTAAAAAATATCCATAGGAGCTTGAGGCAATCTTTAGAAGAACCAGAGCGCCAGATCATTTTGAATGTCCTTAAACGAACTAACTGGAATAGAAAGCGGGCCGCTCAAGTTCTGGGAATTAACCGGAGTACCCTTTATAATAAGATGAGAAAATTTGGATTACATGATGATAATAATGAGGTGAAAGATGATTAAAGAGGCGTTCAATCAGGTTGTTACCGGCCAAGATCTAAGCGAGGAACAAAGTCGGGCGGTTATGGAAGAAATTATGAGTGGCGAGGCCACCCCGGCTCAAATTGCTGCCTTTATTACGGCCTTAAGGATGAAGAAAGAGACGGTGGCTGAAATTACTGGTGGGGCCAGGGTGATGAGGGATAAGGCCGTTAAGATAAAGGTGGAAGGTGATGTGGTGGATACCTGCGGCACTGGGGGGGATGAAGCCGGGACTTTTAATATTTCTACGGTAGCTGCTTTTGTGGCTGCCGGCGCCGGCGTTAAGATTGCCAAACATGGGAATAGGTCGGTTTCTTCTAAATGTGGCAGCGCCGACTTGCTTATGGCCCTGGGGGTCAAGATAAACCTGCCCCCGGAAGGGATAGAAAAGTCGATTCAAGAAGTGGGTTTTGGTTTTCTTTTTGCCCCTGATCTACATGGGGCGATGAAGTATGCTATCGGTCCGCGCCGGGAAATAGGGATTAGAACCGTATTTAATATCCTGGGACCTCTAACCAACCCTGCTGGAGCAAGGTATCAACTCCTGGGAGTCTATGATCCGGATTTAACCGAGATTATGACCCTGGTTTTGAGAAACTTAGGTTCGGAAAGGGTCTTTTGCGTTTATGGTGAAGATGGATTGGATGAAGTCTCTCTTTCTTCTTCAACTAAAGTCACTGAGCTTAAGAGGGGAGAGATCAATACTTACCGAATTAGGCCGGAGGAGTTTGGTTTTAAGAGGGCACCGCTTTCTGCCTTAGCCGGGGGTTCTCCTGAAGAAAATGCCTCGATGGCGATAGACGTGCTTAAAGGAAAGTTCGGCCCCAGGCGGGATATTGTCCTGCTTAATGCCGCTCTGGCCCTGGTAGCGGGCAAGCTGACAGAGACAGTGGAAGAAGGGATAAATCGAGCCGCCATGAGCATTGATTCCGGGGCAGCCCTGGCAAAGCTGGAGGCATTGAAGGAGCTGACCAACTCATTTTAGGTAAGGTTTCGAGTTCCGGGTTCCTTTAAACCCGAAACCCGACGACCCGCCAGCGGCTGCCCCCAACCCGAAACTTGAATAATCGTAAGCGTTCAGCCACTAAACCGCTAAAGCGGTTGCTTGGGTTTATTAGTATTCCCCCATTCACCCTGATAAATCGGGGTGCTATTCTCAGGCTTATTGAGTTTAGCACCCTGATTTATCAAGGTGTTACGGATAGGATAACATCTAGAATCATAACCGCTTTAGCGGTTTCAACCCCTGAACGGTTACGAATAATCGAGGAGGAAACATGAGTCAAGTTTATGGAAACTTTGCTTTTGTATTGCACACCCATTTACCTTACGTTTTGGCCTATGGTAAGTGGCCCTATGGTACTGACTGGCTGAATGAGGCCGTGGCAGAGACCTATATCCCGCTTTTAAATCTTTTAAATAGATTGATTGAGGAGGGTATTTCTCCTAAGTTGACTATCAGTATTACTCCGATTCTGACCGAGCAATTAGCCGATGAGTCCTTTAAGGTCGAATGTGTGAGTTATCTCCAGAATAAGATCGATGATGCCCTGGCCAACCAGGCGGAATTTAATCGGTTCAATAGGCCCCATATGTTAGAGTTGGCTAAATTCTGGCAGGATTATTATACCCGAATTATTATAGATTTTAAAGAAAGATATGGGAGCGATCTAGTGGGGGCCTTCAAGAAACTCCAGGATGAAGGTCATATTGAGATCATAACCTGCGCGGCTACCCATGGGTATCTCCCCCTGTTGAGCCGGGACGTGAGTATTCAGGCCCAGATCAAGCAAGGCGTGGCTACTTATAGCCGTCATTATGACCGCCCTCCCCGGGGAATCTGGCTGCCAGAGTGCGCCCACCGGCCCGGATATGAATGGACCCCCCCAGTGGGCGAGAAAAGAGCGGCCTATTCCCGTAAAGGTATAGAGGAATTCCTTAGTGAAAGTCAGCTTGAATATTTCATTATTGACTCTCATCTATTAGCCGGTGGTAAAGCGATGGGTGTCTATATTGACCGGTTTGAGGTCTTACAAAGACTTTGGTCCCGGTTCGAGAAAGAATATCAAGAGAGGCTGGAAGATCCAGAGAAAAGCCCTTACGAGGTCTACTTAGTCGGCGCCTCTCTCGAGGGTAAGAAGCCGGTGGCTGTCTTTACGCGGGATTCGGCTACCGGTCTTCAGGTCTGGCGGAGAGAACATGGGTATCCTGGAGAGGGGTGGTATCTTGACTTCCACAAAAAGCATTTTCCTGGTGGCCACAGGTATTGGCGGGTGACATCCGCTAAATGCGATCTGGCTGATAAGTGGGAATATAAGCCTGATAAAGCGGCGGAAAGAGTTCCTGAAGATGCAGGCCATTTTAAAGATATGATTAAAAATCGGCTCAGAACTCATTACCAAGCGGCCGGTAAACCAGGCATACTGGTATCTCCTTTTGCTACAGAACTCTTTGGTCATTGGTGGTTTGAAGGATGTGATTGGCTTTATCACGTCTTGAAAGGGGTGGCCCAAGATCCGGAAATAGAGCTTACTACCTGTGGGAGTTATCTTGACCAAAATCCTCCCAGCCGGGTTGTTTCTCTTCATGAAGGCTCCTGGGGTGAAGGCGGTTCCCACCGGATATGGCTAAACGACTGGACAGAGTGGACATGGAAACATATCTATAAAGCTGAGGCAGAGATGCAAGAATTAGCTAAGGAATTTGGCGAACGGGAGGATAGAGAGATGCGGGCTATCCTTAAACAGGCGGCCAGGGAACTCCTCTTACTTCAGTCTTCTGATTGGCAGTTTTTGATCTCCACCTGGGCTGCCCGGGACTATGCTGAAATAAGGCTGGTGGAGCATTACCAGAATTTCAAACGTTTAGCCGTGATGGCCCGCCGTTATGGCCGAGGGGAGTGGATGGATCCGGGGGAGTGGAATTTCCTGGGTTACTGTGAAGAAAAAAACCGGCCATTCTCGGATGTCGAGCCTAAGTGGTGGGCGGGGTAAGTTTCAAGTGGCGGGTGGCGTGTTGCAAGTCTATTAATCCGAAACGTAACCGTTCAGTCCTTTTTTGTCGTAAGGGAAGAGGAGGTAGTAGAGAGAGCGGATAATGTGCTCATGATAATTGCGTTACCAAAAACGCCCACGAAACCGCGGCCAGTCGAGAGTTCTAACGCCACGGATGTATTCAACCGTCGTCAACGATTTAAAGGCGCCAACCACGTCACCCACTGTAGGGGCAACCCTTGTGGTTGCCCCTGTGGTTGCCCTGTCATTTTGGGCAAGGGGTTGGGCACCCACAAGGGGTGCCCCTACGATTAAAATCTGTGTCATCCGTGTGCTATTCTATCATTCTCTTCGTGGCTTAGTGGCTTTGTGGCTGAACGGTTACTCCGAAACTAAAAAGGAGAAGTAACTATTTAGCCACAAAGATACGAAGACATTAAGATTATAGAAGCCAATAGGCAATAGGGCATTCTTCCCTCTTGCCTATTGGCTATTGGTTATTGGCTCTTGCCTATTGCCTTTGTGTCTTAGCGTCTTAGTGTCTTTGTGGCTGAATAATTACAAGGAGAATAGCTATGGCTACGGTGCGAGACATCAAAAATCGAATCAATTCCATCAAAAACATTAGACAAATTACCCGAACCATGATGCTGATATCCGCGGCTAAAATGACTAAGGCACATAATGCGGTCAAGGCTGCCAGGCCTTATGCCTACCATCTTCAGCAAATTATGGCTAATTTGGCCTTGAGGACAGAACGGGATATTCATCCTCTATTAGCGGAAAGAGAGGCGAAAAAGACGGGACTCATTCTCCTTACCTCGGATAGAGGCTTATGCGGTGCCTTCAACTCCAATGTTATCAAAAGGGCAGTTACCTATCTGGAAGAGTCTGCCTGTCCGACCACCATGATAACCATAGGCCGAAGGGGTAATTTGATCTTCTCCAGGAGAAAGGTAGAGGTGCTTAATTTTTATTCTATGCCTGATCCGGTCGGGTTTGAGCTGGCAGATAAAATAGGCGACCGGGTTATTGAGCTTTTTCTGAACCATACCTGGGATAGGGTAGAGGTGATATACAATAAAGCTACTTCTACCTTCAAGCAAGAAGTTACGGTGGAGAGACTGCTGCCTTTAACCCCGGCCAAGAGAGAGACAAGATATCTGACTGATTATCTTTATGAGCCTTCCCCTGGCGCCGTCCTCGAATCTGTTTTGGTCAGGCACATTAAGACCCAAATTTACCGGATGATGTTGGAATCAGTCGCTTCAGAGCATTCTGCCCGCATGGTGACGATGGAGAATGCCACTAAAAACGCTAAAAAGATGATCGATCACCTTATCCTTTCCTTCAACCGGGCCAGACAGGCAGCTATTACCAAAGAGGTAGCCGAGATCGTGGGCGGGATAGAGGCGTTGAAATAGTGACAATACAACAAATTGCTGAGATAATAAAAGACCTGGGATTCCCGATAGTAGTGGCGGGGAGTCTTGTTATATTTTGTCCTGCATAAGGTGGATAAATGAGAGGTAAGCTAAATCATAGGTAACCGTTCAGGGGGTAATGAAAGTTGAGGGGAAATTTTTGTAACTATTCAGCTCTTAAGACACAAAGGCACAAAGGCACAAAGACACAAAGATTACCAATAATAGCACACGGATTACACGGATGAGACGGATTGACACGGATAAAAATTTATTAGAAAAAATCCGTGAGAATCCGCCAAAATCTGTGTCATCCGTGTGCTATTCTATCATTCTCTTCGTGGCTTAGTGGCTTTGTGGCTGAACGGTTACAGAAAAATTTTGACAATACTCTAGCCGGTTGGAGGAGGGACATAATGGTTAAAGATCAAGCCATTGAGTTAATCAAGTTGCTTCCTGACGATTGCACGATAGAAGATATTCAATATCACCTTTATGTTCGTGAAAAAGTTGAGCGTGGAATCGAGGCGATCAATGAAAGGCGAATTGTCTCCCAGGAAGGGGCAGAAAGAAAGGTTCAAGAATATTGTGGATGGCGGATTTCGGATTTAAAATCTTCAGTCCGAAATCCACAATCCGAAATGAAAAGATGGAGGTAAGGAGATGAAAATAGGCAAGATAAAGCAGGTTATGGGGCCGGTAGTAGATGTTGGCTTTGAGACAGAGGATCTTCCGCCAATTTACAATGCCTTAACCATCGACGGCAAGGGGGGAGAGGTGCTTACCTTGGAAGTTGCCCAGCACCTGGGTGATAATACGGTCAGGACTATTTCTATGTCCGCTACGGATGGACTTAAACGGGGCATTGAGGTAAAAGACACGGGCGGGCCGATTACTACGCCGGTGGGTGAGGCCACCTTGGGTCGATTGATCGGGGTTGTTGGAAACCCGATAGATGGCCTGGGGCCTATCGAATCAGATCAGAGAAGACCTATCCACCATGCCTGTCCGACTTTTCCTGAACAGGAGACGGTTAAGGAGATGTTTGAGACCGGACTCAAGTCAGTGGACCTTTTGGCCCCTTTCTCCAAAGGAGGCAAGATCGGGCTTTTCGGAGGCGCCGGGGTAGGCAAGACCGTTCTGGTTATGGAGCTTATTAGAAATATTGCGATAGAACACGGCGGACGCTCGGTCTTCGCCGGCGTAGGGGAGCGAACCAGAGAGGGAAACGACCTCTGGCTGGAGATGAAAGAATCAGGGGTGATAGAAAAGACGGCCCTGGTTTATGGTCAGATGCAGGAGCCGCCAGGGGCAAGATTCAGGGTTGGTCTGACCGGGCTGACTGTGGCTGAATATTTCCGTGAAGAAGAAGGGGCGGATGTGCTTCTCTTTATTGATAATATCTTTAGATTTGTTCAAGCCGGTTCAGAGGTCTCGGCTCTCTTAGGCCGAATGCCCTCGGCCGTTGGTTATCAACCTACCCTGGGGACTGATATGGGCGAGCTTCAGGAACGGATTACTTCCACCAAACGCGGCTCTATTACCTCGGTTCAGGCCATCTATGTTCCGGCTGATGACCTGACTGACCCGGCCCCGGCTACTACCTTTGCCCATCTTGATGCGACTATTGTCCTCTCACGCCAGATTTCAGAACTGGGGATCTATCCGGCCGTTGATCCCTTAGATTCCACCTCCAGAATCCTCGACCCGAGGATTTTAAGCCAGGAACATTACGATGTGGCCAGATCCGTGCAAAGAATACTTCAGAGATACAAAGAGCTTCAAGATATTATTGCCATTTTAGGTATGGAAGAACTATCCGAAGAGGATAAGACCATTGTCTATCGGGCCCGAAAGATTCAGAAATTTCTTTCCCAGCCCTTTTTTGTGGCCGAGATTTTCACGGGCACCCCTGGTAAATATGTTCATAAAGAGGATACTATTCGAAGTTTTAAAGAGATAGTCGAAGGTAAATACGATGGTGTCTCTGAACAGGCCTTTTATATGGTGGGCACCATTGAGGAGGCCTTAGAAAAGGCAGAGAAGATTGAGGCGGAGGTTAAGGGATGAAGGTTAGTGTAACTACTCCGGAGGGTGTAGCGCTGGAAAAGGACCAGGTGGATATGGTGGTGGCTCGGGGAGAAGAGGGAGAGTTAGGTATCCTTCGCCGGCACACCCCGCTTATCTCTAATTTAGTTAAAGGTGAACTTCGGATTAGAAAGGGCCAGGACACGGCATATCTGGATATTGGCGGAGGCCTGATCGAGGTTCTTGAAAATCGAGTGACTATCCTGGCTGATACAGCCGAAGTAATTAACAATTGATAATTGGTAATTACTCAGCCACAAGGATACGAAGGCACGTAACTACTCAAAACTAAGTTAAGCAGTTAGTTGGGAGACAAAGCGAAATTCCCTCTAAAAATTTCCCCTCAACTTTCATTACCCCCTGAACGGTTACTTGAATTAAATGAAGGGTGAATTCCAATGATCGATATTTTGAAGCCAATGATGTGGTTCTTAAATTCCCAAAGCAACTAGTTTCTTCCAGGTACGTCCAAAATTTCCTCGAAAGACTGCGGTTGGAAACCAGAAAAACAGGTTTGGGAATTATCCGAGGAAATAAAAGACGAGTGGTGGCAGAAAAACAAAAAGGAGGCAAAGTGAACCACCTCAAATTCTTTCTTATGGTGATAGTTTTGCTTTCTGTCTCTTGCAGCATGCACCGAAAAGGGGGAATTTCTCCCTCTGACGAAGACCGGGTAAAGGCTTACACTCACTACAGTCAGGGAGTGATCTTTGAACAAAATGGTAAGATAGATGAGGCCATAGCCGAATATACGAAAGCCGTCGGCTTTGATCCGAAATCAGCCGAAATACAAATAGCCATAGCCGAGGCCCTCCTGAAGAAGGGAGACAAAAAAGGGGCGGAAGGGTACGCTAAAGCCACCCTTAAGCTTGACCCTCAAAATGTGCCGGCCCATCTTCTCCTTGGAAAGATATACTTAAATGAGCGAACCATTGACCAGGCCATCCATGAATTGGAGATAGTGACTGATCTGGATCCTGATCATGCGGAAGCTGCCTATTTACTTGCCTCCATTTATACTACTCAAGAAGATTACCCTCGAGCCATTGAGAACTATAAACGGGTAATTCAACTTAGACCTCACTATCTTCCTTCTTACTATGATCTGGCCGATGTATATGTATCCGCCGGCCAGTTGGACGAAGCCATTGCCATTTACGAAGAGATCAGAGAGCAGGCGCCTGATGATGTCAGACCGGTTTTAGGGCTGGGAGCTATCTACGAGTCCCAAGGGCAGACGAAAAAAGCAGAGGAGATATACCAGCGGGCCTTTTCCCTTTTTCCTGACGAAGATACTATCCTCAGAAAAAGTTTGATCAGACTTTATCTGGGGGAAGAGCGGTTGGATGAGGCTATCTTGCAACTTAAAGATATCCTCAAAATTGCCCCGCAGGACGCCGAAAGCCACTTCCTTTTAGGGAGTATCTACGAGGAAAAGGAGGCATATGATTTAGCCATTGCCTCCTTAAAAGAGGCGCTGGCTATAGACCCGCGATATATTGACGCTTACATCCATTTGGGTTATATCTATGGGCTTCAAGATAAGTATGATCAGGTGGTCGAGGCCCTCTCGCCAGCGGCTAGACTCAGGCTCCCAGACCCGAATATCTATCTCCTCCTGGGAATGGCCTATGAGGCCAAGAAAGAATATAACCAGGCCATTGTGTCTTATCAGGGGGCTATTGAGCTTGATCCTGAAAATGAAATGGCCCATTATCAAATGGGAATAGCCTACGAGAGGTCAGGGCGGATAGAGGAAGCCGCCACCCATTTTTATCAGACCATTAAGCTTAACCCCGAGTTGGCTGATGCTTATAATTATATGGGCTATATGTATGCTGATGCCGGGATCAAATTAGACGAGGCAGAGAAACTAATCAGAAAGGCCCTTAAACTGGATCCGGACAATGGGGCTTACGTAGACTCGTTAGGTTGGGTTTACTATCAGCGGGGTGACTACGATAAGGCCCTGACGAAATTGCTCCAGGCGGCTGGACTCCTGGAAGATCCTGTTATTCTGGAACATATAGGGGATGCTTATAAGGCAAAGGGTGATAAGGAAAAGGCCCTCTCTTACTGGGAAAAGTCAAAGGAGGCCGGTAATAAAGATGAAAAGTTTCTGGAGAAGCTGAGGAAAACGAAGGAAGAATGAATCGCGAATCTCGAATTGCGAATTGCGAATCGTGAATTGTGAATTGCGAATCGCGAATCGCGATTGAAAAAAGGATGGATCAAGAAGAGCTTCGAAGACGAACCAAGAGATTTGCCTTACGGATTATAAAATTAGTTACAGTTTTACCAAAAACAAGGGAGGCAGATGTAGTTGGGAGGCAAGTTTTAAAATGTGGGACTTCAGTGGGCGCAAATTATCGTGAGGCTACACGAGCCCGATCAAAGGCAGATTTTATCTCCAAGATAGGAATTGTTGAACAAGAGGCAGATGAAACCTTATACTGGTTGGAATTATTAGCGGAGTCTAATATTATGGATCCAACAAGGTTAGATGCCCTCATTACAGAAGCCAGAGAATTATTAGCAATCTTTGTTTCCTCAGGCAAGACTGCTAAGAAAGAAAGATAGAATCGCGAATCGCGATTAAAAAGTAGATTCGCAATTCGCGATTCGCGATTGAAAGGAGGAGGTAATGACTACTATTGTCGATGTTCACGCCAGGGAGATTCTGGATTCCAGGGGGAATCCCACGGTAGAGGTAGAAGTAGGATTAGAAGATGGAACTATTGGGGTGGCGGCGATTCCTTCCGGGGCTTCAACCGGGGCCTATGAAGCCGTGGAATTGCGGGATAACGATCCTAATCGCTATCTGGGTAAGGGAGTTTTAAAGGCAGTTGAGGCAGTCAATGGTGTTATTGCCGATAAATTGCTTGAGGAAGAAGTGGAGGCTGAGGAACAGGTCTTTATCGATCAACTTCTTTGTGACTTAGACGGCACAGAGAATAAAGAAAGATTGGGGGCAAATGCTATTCTGGGGGTTTCTTTAGCCTGTGCCAAGGCAGCCGCAGAGAGCCTAGGGCTTCCCCTTTACAGATATATTGGGGGAGTAATGGCCAGGGAGCTTCCCTTGCCTTTGATGAATATCCTTAACGGCGGTAAACATGCGGATAATTCCGTTGATATCCAGGAATTTATGATTGCGCCTAAAGGGGCGGCCAGTTTTCGGGAAGCCCTTCGAATCGGTGCGGAGGTGTTCCATCACTTGAAAGGCATTTTAAAGAAAAGAGGGATGTCTACGGCCGTAGGGGATGAAGGTGGGTTTGCCCCGGATTTGAGGTCTAGCGAGGAGGCTTTAGACGTGATCATGAAGGCTATCGTGGCCGCTGGCTACACGCCGGGCGAGGATGTCCTCCTGGCCCTTGACGTGGCGGCGACCGAACTTTTGATGGCTGAAGGATACGAATTTAAGGGTGAAGGCCGGGTCAGAACAACTGAAGAATTAATTGATTACTATACCTATCTCATAGATAAATATCCTATTATGTCTATTGAAGATGGGCTGGCTGAGGATGACTGGGCCGGTTGGAAGGCCTTGACTCAACGTTTAGGAGAGAGGGTCCAATTGGTGGGCGATGATCTCTTTGTGACTAACACTGTCCGGTTAGCCCGGGGGATTGAGGAGAGGGTAGCCAATTCCATTTTGATTAAGGTCAATCAGATCGGCACCTTGACCGAGACCCTGGAAGCCATTGAAATGGCTAAAACTGCCGGTTATTCTTGTATCATCTCCCACCGTTCAGGTGAAACCGAAGATACTACTATTGCTGATATTGCGGTGGCCAGCAACTGTGGGCAAATAAAGACCGGCTCTCTTTCTCGAACAGACCGGATCGCCAAGTATAACAGGCTCTTGAGAATAGAGGAGGAGTTAGGTGAGACGGCCCGGTTTATGGGGGAAGAGATTATGGGAGAAGAGGTAGGTGAGGAGATCATAAGGCGTGGTGGGCAAGAGTAATCAATGGCGGATGGCCGATTTCGGCTGGCGGAATGAAGAATCCGAATTCCAAAGGCCACCATCCGAAATAAAGTAATGTCAAATAGGATATGAAAAGGGGTTAACCATTCACCTCACCACGGAGACACAGAGACACTGAGAAAAATCTAAAGGACAAATCTCAATTATTTACTCTGTAAGTGCTTTTTCTAAAATCATTCTCCGTGTTTCTGTGTCTCTGTGGTGAACGATTACGAATTCCATTAAGTGGAAGGAAGCTCAACGGGAAGTCAGAAGGCTGCAAATGCGTATCGCAAAGGCTGTGATTGCTTGGGAAGGATCACAGTCGGGCTGTCCCACAAGGGCCGCCTTTGAGATGCTTGAGCTGTATGGGGGGAAACCTCGCTGACTGCCTAACCTCTCACTCCAGCCGACTGCGCTCCGCTCGGTCACTTCGCTCCCTCGCTCCACGCAGCGGCTGAGCTCGGTGCCGTTAGCCGCCCCGTCGAGATCGTGCGTCTATGTGAGAAAGACGAAACAGCAAAGGAGACCATAATGGTTATCTCTGAGAGGATTCAAGAGTACGTTCAAAGACTACCAGCCTCCTTTCAAGCAGAGGTGCTTGATTTTGTCGAGTATCTTTTAGCAAAGACGGACCGCGAAATACTCCGTCGAGAAGAAAGGGCCTGGTCAGATTTGTCTCTGCAGTCTGCCATGCGTGGAATGGAAGACGAAGCTACGCCGATGTACACTGCTTCCGACTTGAAGGTAGTCTTCGCATGAAACAAGCAGGACAGATTGGACTGTTCCGTTTTCCCCACACTGACTTGGAAGAAGAGAAATTTCGGCCTGCGCTCCTGCTCGGCCGACTTCCAGGTGAATACGACCACTGACTGATATGCATGATTTCTTCGCAGATACGGCACTATGTCTCTGGGTTTGATAAAATCGTCAAAGAAGATGACCCCGATTTTGCCAACAGTGGTTTGAAAGTATCCAGCGTCATTCGGGTTGGTCGTCTTGCTGTGGTTGAAGGTGAGATTCTTCTTGGAGCGATAGGTCAAGTCGCACCCGAGAGACTTCAGCGCATCAAAGGCCGTTTGGCAGAGTGGCTTGTGCGGTCGTAGTGCCAGAATGGCAATTGAGAAAGGCGGGCTAACCCACGCTTGCAGCCGACGTTGCTCCGCTGCGGTCCGCGGCGCGGGTGAAGCGCAGGCCATTGGGTGGCAGTCTGCAACCCAGTAGTGCACAGGATAGTGGAGCTTGAGACATTTTGAGATTATCGGCGAGATTACCGATATCGAAACAATAGCTGTGGGTAGCAGCATTCGTATATTGCCTTTGCTGCAAGAACAGTATGGTTCTGGTCGTTGGCGGAAGCTAAAAGGGATTGCCACAGTGCACTTGCCCAACGATACGGTACGGCTCGCCGAAATTCACTGGTTTGAGGCTCATGGTATCGGTAAAAGGAAAATGAGAATCAAACGCTTCTTGGATTAGGATGATGATCGAGTCCCCACAACCCCGTCCACAATTTGCCATCTGCATCCATAGCGATGATCCGGATTTGCTCACGCCGCGCATGATCTATGAAGTCTTGCCCGACGAGAGTGCCGCGCGATCACATTATGTGCGAGTGATCGATAACGAGGGCGAAGATTACCTCTATCCGGCGGACTACTTTGTGTTTGTAGATTTTTCGCCCCCGATCCAGGAGATCTTATTGCGCACATCAGTGTAAGGTTGCGTGGGTTTGATCTTGCCAAGATTGAGGATATTGTGAGACATTCCTCTGAACATTACTTCGATACAGCAACCGGTCGCTTGGTCGCGGTTGGACGCCAGGATAAGGTGCTGGTCATGATACCGTATGAGACAGACGAAGATTCAATAACACCCATCACCATCCATGCCACAACACGTCAGCAGATCAATATCGTGGTCGTTATTATGACCACCAAACATATATTATACGAGGGAGGTAAGCTATGAGTATTCGAGTAGCTATTAATGGCTTTGGCCGTATTGGCCGGAGTTGTCTGAAGGCCGGTCTGGATAGATCAGGGATTGAGTGGGTAGCCATCAATGACCTGACTGATCCTAAGACCTTAGCGCATTTATTGAAATACGATTCTGTCCAGGGGGTATTTGATCGGAAGGTCTCGGCCGCTGAAAATGGAATCAGCGTGGATGGTCGGGAGATAAGAGTTATGGCTAAACGAGACCCCTCAGAACTGCCGTGGAAAGAGTTGGGGGTGGATATGGTCATTGAAGCCACCGGCATCTTCAGAAGCAGAGAGAAGGTTGAGCCTCACTTCAAGGCTGGGGCTAAACGGGTTATTATCACGGCGCCGGCCAAAGGAGAAGATATTACCATTGTTCTTGGTGTAAACGAAGCTAATTATGATCCAAAGAAGCATTTTATTATCTCCAATGCCTCCTGCACCACCAACTGTCTGGCGCCGGTGGTTAAAGTGCTCCTGGATAAATTTGGAGTAAAACGGGGTCTTATGACCACCATTCATTCTTATACCAACGACCAGATGGTGCTGGATTTACCCCATAAGGACCTCAGGCGGGCCAGGGCAGCGGCCCTGTCAATGATCCCCACCACCACCGGGGCAGCCAAAGCCGTGACTCTGGTTATACCCGAACTCAAAGGCAAGTTAGACGGTATGGCCATCAGGGTGCCTACCCCTAATGTCTCGGTAGTTGATCTTACGGCGGAGTTAGGGAGGGATGTGACGGTAGAGGAAGTAAACGCTGCCTTTATAGAAGCAGAGGCCGGGCCCCTGGGTCGTTACTTAGAGTATACTGATCAACCCCTGGTTTCCTGCGACTTTAATAAAAATCCGAAATCGGCTGTAGTTGATGGACTTTTAACCTCAGTCATCGAAGGCAATCTAATTAAGGTCCTGGCCTGGTATGACAATGAGTGGGGTTACTCCAATCGAGTGGTGGACCTAATCGAATACATAAGAGATTGCGAATTGTAGAGGGCGGATGGCGGAATGAAAAATCCAGGAAAAAATTAATTCCTGGCAATCGGTGGAATCTGTGTTCATTTTTGGGTGCGGCTTAAATAAATACGAAGACGTAAGATTTTACCCCAAAATGATCGATGGTGAACCGTCCCAAAAATCCGAAATCCGAAATAAGGAGGGAAACGGTGTTTAATAAGCTGACAGTAGAAGATATTGATCTGGCGGGGAAAAAGGTTCTGATGAGGGTAGATTTTAATGTCCCACTCCAGCAAGGTCAGGTAGTGGATGATTACAAAATCAAGGCTGCCCTGCCCACGATAAATTATTGTCTTCAGCAAGGGGCGAGTCTTATCCTTATGTCGCATCTTGGCAGGCCAAAGGGGAGGGAGTGTGACAAATACAGTCTGATGCCGGCCGCCAAGCGATTGGGAGAACTGCTTAATCAAGAAGTACTTATGATTAGTGACTGTGTGGGAGAAGAGGCCAGACGCGAATTGGAGGAAATGGCGCCCGGAGGTGTGGCTTTATTGGAGAACCTGAGATTCTATGAGGAAGAAGAGAAGAATGATCCGGCTTTCTCGCAAGAGTTGGCTGCCCTGGCTGATCTCTATGTCAACGATGCCTTTGGCACGGCTCATCGCGCCCATGCCTCGACGGTTGGGGTGACCAAATATTTTGCCCAGGCGGCCGCCGGCTTCCTGATGAAAAGTGAGTTTGAGCATATGGAAACGGTCAGAACCGACCCTGAAAGGCCCCTGGTGGCTATTATTGGGGGAGCCAAAATCTCAACCAAACTGAAGGAGATTAAAATCCTCCTGACCAAGGTTGATACGCTGCTTTTAGGTGGAGGGATGAGTTTCACCTTTTTAAAGGCCCAAGGGATGCCGGTAGGTAATTCCCTGGTGGAGGAAGACATGATCGAAGAAGCCGGGCTTATTCTGGAACAGGCCAAAGAGAGGGGGGTTCCTCTGGTGTTTCCCTTTGATTCTGTTATTGTTAGAAGTATCGATTCCCCGGCTGAACGGCGAATTGTGCCTGAGGATGGAATCCTTGAGGGCTGGATAGGGGTGGATATTGGTCCGGTCACTATAACCGAATTTGGACAAGTAATCCAGGAGGCCAGAACCATTATCTGGAATGGCCCGGTCGGGATTTTTGAGGTGCCTGAATTTGCCCGGGGAACCGAAGAGATAGCCAGACTGGTAGCCAATTGTTCAGCCAAGAGTATCGTAGGTGGCGGAGAGTCTGCCGCGGCTATTATTAAACTGGGTCTCCAGGATAAGATCAGCCATATCTCTACTGGAGGCGGGGCTTCGCTGGAATTTTTAGAAGGAAAGGAATTGCCGGGCATTACTGCTTTGACGGATAAGTAGTTAGTAGACAGGAGGCATTTAACCTGATCCTGGCCAAGGTCAGGGAGGGTAACTATTCGTTGCTATTTTCTCCAGTGCACAGAGAGGAGGTTGCCGCCATACAATGCGAAGACCTATTATGGCCGCTAATTGGAAGATGAACAAGATCAGGCCTGAGGCCGTGGAATTGGCGGAGGGCTTGGTGAAACAGCTTAAGGATGTCTCAGAGGTGGAGATAGTTCTGTGCCCTCCCTTTACTGCCCTCGGTGAAGTAGCTGACGTTATTGAGGGAAGCCGCCTGGCCCTGGGGGCACAGAATATGTATTATCAACCTGCCGGGGCTTATACCGGCGAGGTGTCCGGAGCGATGTTGGTTGATCTGGGATGTCAATATGTTATTATTGGCCATTCGGAGAGGAGAGAATATTTCCATGAGGATAACGAGCTCATTAATTTAAAGGTGAAAGCCGCCTTGGGGTGCGGCCTTTCTCCCATCCTTTGTGTGGGCGAAAGATTGTTTGAACGCCAAGCCGGAAAAGCCGAAGAGGTGGTTTATGAACACCTTACCGCCGGGCTGAAAGGCATTACCCGCCAAGAGATGCTTAAGGTAGTTATCGCCTACGAGCCGGTCTGGGCGATTGGAACAGGCCAGACGGCCACTCCCAAAGACGCTGAGACGATGCATCTCTTTATTCGAAAGACGTTGACTCAGATGTATGATCAGAAGTTAGCTCAAGCGGTCCGTATTCAGTACGGCGGTAGTGTCAAACCGGAGAACATCGAGGCCTTGATGGCTGAGCCGGATATAGATGGCGCCCTGGTTGGTGGCGCCAGTTTAGAGATAGATTCCTTTAGCCGGATTGTTAGATTCAATGTCCTTGCCTAACAGACCGTTGAGCAGATTCTCGACGCTCATCCCCGGTTGATCCGCCAAATGATTCAGGCAGCGCTGGCGTTTGCTGCCGAGGCTTTGCGATCCGACGGCGCTATTCGCATTCGCCGATGGAGAAGTTCATAATTTGATCGACATTCACGCGCACATCCTCCCTGGCCTTGATGATGGGGTAAGATCCATTGATGAGGCCGTAGAGATAATTAAACAGGCAGAAAGGGGTGGCATAAAAATTATCGTGGCCACCCCTCATCTTATCTGGGGCACAGCTTATGCCCCTAGCCGGGAGACAATAGAAAAAGGGATGAAAGAACTCCAAAGCAGATTATCCCCTGCTTGCAGGCATGTTACTTTCCTGTCCGGAGCCGAACTCTATCTGGACGGCACTCAGGATATCAACCGAATTTTAAAGGAAGACCCGATTACCCTCAATAATCAAAACTACCTTTTGATTGAATTTCCCCTCCACCAGGTTCCCCCTAATACCAGGGAGATTGTAACCGCTTTTCTCAACGAAGGTATTATCCCCATTATTGCCCATCCCGAAAGAAATAAGGATATTCTGGACAAGCCTAATCTGCTCTTTGAATTGATCGAACAAGGGGCTGTTTCTCAATTAGATGGCGGCAGCCTCCTGGGCCACCATGGACGCCGGGCTAAAAAATGGGCGGAGATATTTCTGGTTCATCATCTGGTGCAGGTTATTGCTTCTGACGTCCATTTCTTCCTGCCCGGAGATGTGCCTTATCTTTATCTGGCCTATGAACGAGCGGTTGATCTTATCGGTGAAAGGGCGGCCAAAATCAAGGTTATTACCAACCCCAAGCGGATTATCGAGGGAAAAGAGATCCGCCATCTCCCACCGCCCATCCCTTATGAGGAAGAAGACATATCCGGGATCTGATGAGAAAATAATTGTTGACAGGATTACTCGGCTAAGTTAAACTAAAGGAGAGAGGTAACTATTCAGGTAGATAGGCTGAAGGCGTTTAGGCTGAAGGTGGAAGGCTTTTAGGGACAGCCTTCAGTCTTCAGTCTTCAGCCTATCTACCTGAGTAACTACAGAGAGGTAATCAGTAATATGAACAAAAAGGCGGTAGCTTTATTATCCGGCGGACTTGACTCAACCTTAGCGGTCAAGGTTTTATTAGATCAGGGGATAGAAGTTACCGCTTTAAACTTCCTCAGTCCTTTTTGTCGATGCAATAGTAAAACCGGCTGCCGGCTTGAATCAAGGAAGGTGGCGGAGAAACTTGGCATAGAGCTAAAAGTAACCGGACTGGGCAAAGATTACCTGGAAATAGTCAAAAGCCCTCCGCACGGCTATGGCAAGAACATGAACCCGTGTATTGACTGCCGGATTCTGATGCTTAAGAAGGCCAAAGAATATATGGAAGAAAGCGGGGCTTCTTTCCTTATTACGGGTGAGGTGCTGGGGCAGCGACCTATGTCGCAACATAAACAGGCCATGCGCCTCATTGAGCGGGAAGCAGGGATAGAAGGACTTATCCTGCGGCCATTATCAGCCAAACTTCTTGAGCCTACGACGATGGAAAAGCTGGGCCTGATTGACCGACAGAAGCTATTGGACATTAGCGGCCGATCACGAAAGCCACAGATGCAGCTTGCCATAGATTACGGCCTCAAGGACTACCCCTGTCCGGCAGGCGGCTGCCTGCTAACTGATCCTGGCTTTGCTAAAAGGCTTAAGGATCACCTGAAATATTCGGATGAACTTTCCTTTAATGATGTTGAACTGCTCAAAATAGGCCGCCACTTCAGACCTTCAAACTCAACCAAGATTATTGTGGGTCGAAATAAGGAAGAGAATGATCGACTATTGCAACTGGTCAGGGGAGAAGATGTAATCTTTAAAGTAGCGGATTATGTCGGTCCATTGGTGATTAGCCGGGGCAGGGTCAATGGAGAAATAATTCCGCTGGCGGCTGGAATAACAGTCCGCTACAGTGATGCCCCGGCCGAGATACCGATAACGGTTTCTTATCAGAGGGGTGAAGAGAAATACTCCATAGAAGAGACGGCCATAGAGGATAGTCAGTTGGAAGTCTTGAGGATATAACATCAACTGATTAGATGGGAGGATAATCCTTTAATCTTTGTGTCTTAGTGTCTTTGTGGCTAAATACTTACATCTACGAAACCAATCTGTGAAATCTGTGGTTTCGTTAGGCCCATGAACGGTTACCATATATCTAACCAACGATAATGTCATCTAATGGTCGTTTTGGCACGTGGTGAATACCTTCACTGTCGCGCCAATACTTAATGTCTCCAGTAGGGCCGGCTGTCTCGATTACTACTTCCTCCCTGGGCCGGCCAAGAGCCAGGACAAGAAGTATCTCATAACTGGATGGTATCTCTAAGGTCTTCCGAAGCTCCTGCCTTTGGATTGAACCGATCATACAGCCCCCTAACCCCTTCTCTGTCGCACCCAGGAGAATATTTTGAGCGGCTATTCCATAGTCACAGCTGAAAGACTGACTTATCTCTGTGTCCCCAAGAATGATGATGTAAGCCGATGGTTTTTCTCCATCACACGGACCGGGCCAGTCTTTGAGATAACCGGCCCAGGCCAGGTGGGGAAATATCAAGGCATTTTTTTGAGGATCACAAGAAAGGATATATTTTAGCGGCTGTTTATTGGCCGATGAGGCAGAAAGTCTGGCCAGGTCAACAAGCTCTCTTAGCGTCTCAGGTTCTACGGCCTCCTCCTGATAGAATCGCCGATAGCTCCTATTCTTTAGGATTAAATCCCTTATCATTTCAACCTCCTTATCCCGTCTAATCATATCAGCCGGCTCATCTTTTATTGGTTTTCACATAAGTTTGTGACCGGGTTGAGGATAAAGGGATTATCTCTCCGCTCTCTCCCAATGGTTGAAGACCCACCATGTCCTGGATAGATTACGGTTTCGTCCGGAAAGATAAGAAGGCGATTTTTTATGCTGGAGATGAGTGTTTGGTAAGAACCACCAGGCAGGTCTGTTCGGCCAATTCCAGAGGCAAAGAGGGTATCACCCGTGAAGAGAGATTGATTTACCTTCAGAGTTATCCCCCCTTCAGTATGTCCTGGCGTGTAAATAACCTCTATCTTCAGCTCGCCTAACCAGATAATATCTCCATCTTCCAGTATTCTGTCCGCTGGAGGCGAGACGATTTCCCAGCCAAAGGTAGAGGAAAGATTGAGATAAGGCTCATTCAGCTTAGGGGCATCGGCTCGATGGATAAGGATTTTAGCTCCCGTGGCAGAAGCCACAGCAGAATTGGCCCCAATATGATCACCATGTCCATGGGTGTTAATGATGTAAACCAATTTAGCCTTTGAGTCTTGTTGGGCTTTCAGGATTCTGTCTGCATCATCTCCTGGATCGATCACTACCGCCTGTCCGGTAGCCCTGTCTGCCAGGAGATAGCAGTTAGTCTCCAGGTCACCTACGGTTAAGATCTTAAGTTCCATAACGATTGTTTTACGAAGGGTAATACCCTCTGAAATTTGACGTTAGTAGCAGGCTGGCTTGAACTTCCATAAACAATTTAATATAACATAATTCAGGAGCTAATGTCAAGCAGAAAATTAAATTTTCGCAATACCGCCAAAGCCACCCTGGCAACTTGGCAGAGTAATTTCTGAGCGACTTTTGCGGTATTGTCAAAAAAGTATTGACACGATAAAATAGAAGGTGTAAAATGACAGCCAGCGTTCAGCCATCAGCCTTAAAAGCCTTCCGCCTTCAGTCTATTCACCTAAGAAGACATACATACCTTGGAGTGGTTAAAAGTAGGGGGAAGGCAAGCCAAATTTACATACCTACCTAAAAATATAAGAAATTAAGAAAAGCTTAGGCAAAAACTTTTGAGAGTACGAAGATGCGTGAGGGGAGGAATGACGGAATTTATTCTGCCTGAAGAGATAAAATAGGTGCCTGTAGAAGAGGCTAAGCTCTATGAGCTTATTATTATTGGAGCTGGTCCGGCAGGGATGACGGCGGCGGTAGGAGGCGTCTTTATTGAGATTGGACTTATGCCTAACACTGAATTTGTCGGGGATGTGGTTGAGCTTAATCATGACCGGGAGATAGTGGTAGATTGCGGCTGCAGGACAAGTGTTCCCGGAATATTTGCGGCAGGTGATGTCACCACTGTGCCGGAAAAACAGATTATTGTAGCAGCCGGGGAAGGAGCCAAGGCGATTCTTGGCGCCTATCGCTATCTGCTGAAGAAAACAGAGGACAGATGACAGAGGACAGAAGACAGAGGACAGACGAACAAAAGATTAGTGCCGAGACACATTTTACCGGAATACCGATAAGCGGGGGTATAGTCGTGGCCAGGGTGTGCCTTTTTAATGAAAGGCGGCACAGCAAGTTGCCTCTTTATAAAGTAACCGGCAAGGGACAGAATCGGGAGAAGGCCCGGCTCAAACGGGCTGTTAAAATCGCAGCCGATAGGCTCGAAGCTTTAAAGAAAGATGTGGCCGAGCGTATTGGTTCATCCGAGGCGAAAATCTTTGCTGCCCAGAAAATGATCCTGCTGGACAAGGGTGTTAACCGGGAAATGATGGAGGCCATTGAAAATAAGGATCTTAATGCCGAGACGGCAGTAGCAACCACCTTGGAGGCCTATGAAACGCGATTGCTCAGTGTGGACAACGAATATATCAAAAATGATGCCTCAGATATCGGGGAGATTAAGCGTAGGTTATTAGACGTCTTAAGAAATATGAACCCGTCCTTTCAGTGTGCCGGTCAAGAACACTGTCAGCGCGGCCGGAACCGTATTGTGGTTGCGGAGGAACTCACGCCCAGCCTCACTTTGGAATTGAATACCGGACAAATCAAGGGATTTGTGACAGAGCGCGGAGGCAAGGCTTCTCATGCGGCCATCCTGGCCAGAGCACTAGGCATCCCTGCAGTAAGCGGTCTCAAGAATATCCACAGCCTCCTCGATTGTGGAACCGAAGTCCTGATTAATGGCGAGACAGGAGAAGTTGTTATTTGGCCCGGCGAGGAAACCATCTCTAAAATACCTTCGCTGCAGCGCATCGAAGTCCGGAGGTCACAGATTGTCGAGCCTGTGGCAGGGTTTAAGGTAATGGCTAATATCAGCCTTTCGTCGGATGTGGTTGAGGCAAAGGATATGCAGACCGAGGGAATCGGCTTGTATCGGACGGAGTTTGAATTTATGTCCAGTGAAAAAATCCGGGACGGTTCAAAATAGTCCATTTTCTTGTGAAACCTTGCGACCTGTAGTGAGCTTTTAGCCCCGTAGGGGCGTATTTATAGCAAGATGCCAACCCTTACATCTCAAGCCCCGTAGGGGCGACATATGTAAAAACATATCGCTTCTACGGAGCTTTAACCTTTAACAACATGGTTGTGCCTGGGGAACTATAAATATTCCGCCCCGCTGGGGCTATTGTCGATAATTTTTAGTCGCAAGCTTTCACAGTAAGGTGAACCGTCCCAAAAATCCTAAAAGAAGACGAGCAATTTGAACGCTATACTGCCGTGCTAAAGGCCATGGACGGGAAGCCGGTTAATTTTAGACTTCTGGATATAGGAAGCGATAAGTCTCTCTCTTTTTTGGATATGCCGCGGGAAGAAAATCCATCCCTGGGTTGCCGGGGAGCGCGCTTTCTTTTGGAAAGGCCGGACCTTTTAAAAACTCAGGCGCGGGCTTTGGCCAGGGCCTCTCTCCATGGTCCCGTTAATGTAATGTATCCTATGATTACAGATATTGAACAGTTCCGTAAGCTAAAGAACATGTTTAATGAGGCCATAGCCGATTTAGCCGGGGGAGAGATAAATCACGGCCTTATGTTTGAAGTGGTTTCAGCCGCCTTACAGGCACGGGAAATTTTAAAAATAGCCGATTTTGGGAGCATCGGAAGCAACGATCTTATTCAGTATCTGTTTGCGGTGGATCGTGATAATGAGCGGGTTGCCTATGACTATGACCCTAACAGAGATGTTTTCTGGTCATTGATAGGTGAGATAGCCAGAGCCGCATCTGAAATGGGGAAACCTCTGTCGATCTGCGGAGAATTGGCTGGAGAGCCTAAATACATTCCAAAGCTTATTGAGCTTGGGATGCGAATAGTCAGCGTCAGCCCACGACTTATCCCGAAAGTGCGGATGGCGGCAAAGCAATCGCTTGGGGCAAAGAAGGAGTAATGTAAGGGATGGTTAAGAAGAGATATCTAATTGATTTAGAAGGGATTGATATTAAAGAGATCCCGGAATCGTTTTGGGAAGATATTGCCGATATGGAAATTCAGAAGGACCTGATTAATAAAAAGATATTTCATCCTCAACTGGGTGGCCACCTAAGGCCCTAAGATGATAATAACTCCTCAGGGATATCTTCTCCCCCCGTGGTTAAAGGTCTGAGGGCTGTTTCGTTTATTAGATCGGCAAGGTTCTTATCTCTGCCAGCCCTTTTGGCTATCTTTTTGGTTAGCTCGATTTCAGAGTTAGACATGGTCTTTAGAAGCTCCATAATATCCAACTCATCTTTTTTCCCGCCGGCCCTTAATTTCATGGCAATAAGATACGGTTTGGGTAAAACAGGCACAGGAAGCCCTTCGATGAAATCAGAATGAATTAAACCCTCGGCTTCCCATTTGTATTGGGCAAGAAGAATGTCTATCCGGGGATATTCTTCCTTCCTATCATCCAGAAAGATTACATCGTGCCTTAAAGGATCGGATAAATCCCTGGAGGCCTCAATATATCGAGATTGGAACCGCTCTGAATGATACTGATGGATATATTGATAGAGATGCCTGCCGGGTCTGGGGACAGAGGCTAAGGTATGGAAGCAAAGATCTATATCCGTAGTGGTTCTTTCCACCCCGTGTAAGATAACAGCATATCCACCGATTAAGGATAGATAGCCTTTTATCCCAGAAAAACGGCTGAAACCATCAAAGATCTCTTTGATCTTTTCTAAGGTATCGCTTATAGACTTCATATTCCGAAACCCCTTCCGCCGTGCTCTTGATCTTTAATATATCATTAAATATTTTCTCCATGGTCTTGATCCTCTCAAGAGGAGAAAGGGAGAGGAACTTTTTTCTTCCTTCATCTTTTCGTTGTTCAATTATATTAGCCATTATTCTACCTCAAGATTTCGACCTGTATGGTTAGCTTAACCTTACTCACATCTTTTAAAAACCACGAAGAACACGAAGAACACGAAGGACACCACGAAGATTTTTTTAATCACATTTACCTTACCCTTAATTACTTTCTTCGTGAACTTTGTGCTCTTCGTGGTTTATCTTTGCTTTTCCCTACCTAATCATACAGGTCGCAAGATTTCGGACGGCGGACTCGGGAAAAGCAGCGCCGCTTAATTGGTAGTGAGAGTGGAGAGAAGAGACATCTCCGCTCTCCACTCTCCGCTCTTAGAGCCTATCCTAAAACCAGGGCCACTGATTACGCAGGAGAGGTTTTGGGATAGATACTTAGTATAGCATCAATCGTGGGAATTGTAAAGGATTAATTCAGGCCCAAGTAACTTATAAAGGTCTTGACTTTGAATCAGATTCATGTTATATAATAAAGTTACCTGGTAAGCGTTCAGGTATCATTTAGTCGGGGCTGCCCTTAAAGGTGAAGGAGTAAACTTATGGAATTCTTAGATGTCAAAACAGACTTTGCCTTCAAGAAGATCTTTGGTTCAGAGGCGAGCAAGGATATCTTAATCAGCTTCCTGAATTCTGTCATCGATTTTGAAGGAAATGAACGGATAGTTGACCTGACTATCGTCGATCCCTATCAGATACCATTAATCAAAGGGATGAAGGATACATTCGTCGATGTTAAGGCCAGACTGTCAAATCAGAAAAGGGTCATCATCGAGATGCAGGTTTTAAATGTAGAGGGGTTTGAGAAAAGGATCTTGTACAATGCCGCTAAGGCCTATTCCTCTCAACTAAAGAAAGCAGAGTCATTCACCACCCTTGAGCCTATTATTGCCCTGACCATTACAGACTTCAGGATGTTTGAGGAGATAGATAATATCATTACCTATTTCAACCTGATAGAAAAAGAGACATTAATAAAATACAGTGATGAGATAGAATTGATTTTTATCGAGCTTCCCAAGTTTACAAAAAATGAAGATGAGCTTAGCTCAATAACCGACAAATGGATATACTTTATAAAAAATGCCGGCAGCCTCGAATATACCCCCAAGACATTAATCGAAGAGGTGGAAATAAAAAAGGCCTTTGAGATAGCCAATACCGCCGGTATGAGTGAAGCAGAGTTAGAGGTCCAATTTAAGAGACACGATTTTATCTACCTCCAGAAGAGTTCCATTGAGTTTGCCCTGAAACGGGGTCGGGAAGAAGGCAAAAAGGAAGGCAAGGAAGAGGGCAGAAAGGAAGGCAAAAAGGAAAAGGCAATAGAGGTGGCCAAGTCTCTTTTAGGTCTGGGGGTTGATATGGAAAAAATATCAAAGGCTACCGGATTAACCATAGAAGAGGTTGAAGGGTTGTGAGACCATTTGGCAATGAACACCAATAGAATCCTTCTTTCCCATGGCTCTGGGGGGAAACTTACCCATTCTTTAATTCGCGAGATATTTTTAAAGGAATTTAGAAATGAAATATTGGAGCCGCTAAGTGACAGCGCTGTCTTCAGGGTAAAGGAAGGAAGGTTGGCTTACACTACTGACTCGTATGTAGTCGATCCTATCTTCTTTCCAGGCGGGGACATAGGAAGACTTTCCGTGTGCGGCACCGTAAATGATTTAGCTATGAGTGGGGCAAAGCCGCTCTATCTATCCGCTTCTTTCATTATGGAAGAAGGCCTTCTGGTAGCTGCTCTAATGGCCATCCTGAAGTCAATGAAAGAGGCAGCCAATGAGGCAGGCGTTAAAATTGTCTGTGGAGATACAAAGGTTGTTTCCAAAGGCGCCGCCGATAAGATATTCATTACTACCTCTGGACTTGGTTTGATTCCGGAGGGGGTGGAGATTTCGCCAACTCAAATAAGACCAGGCGACGGTGTGATCCTAAGTGGTCCCATAGGCGACCACGGCATAGCCATATTAAGCCAAAGGGAAGGGCTTGCGTTTAGCTCAAGTATCTCCTCGGATGCGGCCCCCTTAAATCATCTGGTGGCTTCAATATTGGATGAGGCCGGGGACGGGATCCATGCCCTTCGTGATCCGACCAGAGGTGGATTGGCGACAACCTTGAATGAATTTACCCATGAGGCTGATTTTGGAATAAGAATCTATGAGGAGAAGATACCGGTGAGAGATAGTGTTAAAGGGGCATGTGAACTACTTGGTCTTGATTCCCTTTATATGGCCAATGAGGGAAAGTTAGTGGCGGTTACCTCCAGGGATTCTTCTAAAAAGGTTCTTTCCTGCATGAAAAGAAATAGCCTGGGGGTAGATGCTGAGATTATCGGGGAAATTATAAAGGAACCGGCCGGTATTGTCTCTTTAGTCACCCGCCTTGGTGGGACAAGGATATTAGACATGCAGACCGGAGAACAGCTTCCCAGGATATGTTAACGGCCGGCCCGTATCTTCTCCATAATTCGGGGTAAGGTAAGATAGAGATTGGAGATAGTTACTGCCAAAGGCGGCCTAATTGTAACCGTTCAGCCACAGATGCACACAGATGAAACACGGAAAATCCGTGAGCCGTGTCCGTGATTCGGGTCTGTCCTTAGGCTGTAGGGACAACCCTTGTGGTTGTCCGTCTACGGAACGGACATGGACAAGCACGGACAGGGACAAGCCCTGTCCCTACACTTCCGCCTTCTGTCCTGTGTTATTTATCCGTGCTAATTCGTGCATACCTGAACGGTTACGCCTAATTTAAGGAGGAGGCTATGATAAAGTTTGAAGATAAGAATCAACGATTGAAATCGACCACTAAATATCTGATCTCAATTTTTTCTCTGGCTTTATTGATCGGGTTATTGATGGCTATTTTTTTCCCTTGCCCAGAATCAGAATTTGAGGATCAGGCCGAATATAATAATATCGCCTGGAATATCCTTCAAGGGCATGGTTATTCTATAAATAAAGTTGAGCCTTATGATCCTACAGCTCGACGTGGCCCTACCTATCCTTTCTTTCTGGCCGCCATTTATTTATTTTTTGGGCAGAATTATACCGCCGTCTATATAATCCAGGCCATTCTATATGCCTTCACCTGCTTGATAATTTACCTGCTGGGAAGAGAAGCCTTTGATAATAAACGGATTGGCTTGATAGCCGCTTTGGGAGCCGCCCTATATCCTGCCTTTTGGGTATTCATCCGACAACTTATGACCGAACCATTATTTGCCTTTTTATTAGCCATGATTCTTCTCTTATGGATTAGAGCTATTAAAGAAAAATCAGCCCGGTGGTATCCGCTCCTAGGGGTATTAATCGCCATAGGGGCCTTGTGCCGAACTACCCTGGCGGCTTTTCCCCTTTTCATCTTATTAGGTTTACTCCTTCTCTACCAGGATAAAAAGAGGGCTATCATTGATGGAGGAGTAGTTCTCCTGATAACCTTTCTGGTGATTGCTCCTTGGACGGCCAGGAACTATTTTGTCTTACATCGCTTTATTCCTATTACATCTGATATGGGTAGAGCTCTCGTGGCGGCAATAATACCCTACGAGAATCGGAAGCAACAGGAAGCTGTTAGAAAGGAGATTATGCCTAAACTTGAAAAGATGATGAGTGAAGAGAAAAAGTCCTTTGATGAGGCGGCTCAGGCGTTAGCCCGGAGTGAATTCAAAAAGGATCCTTGGAAATACTTTAAGTTCTTACCCCAGAAATTGTTCTTATTTTGGAGGCCGTATAGCTACAGTGAGATGTTTGGCGTGAAGGCTCCAAGTTGGGAATATATGGAGAATAAGTCTTATGGCCCCTTATTCTTAAAGTTTGCCTTATTGACCTTGAATACACTTCCTCTCCTATTGGGGATGGTGGGCCTATTTTTTATTCGAGATAAATGGCGGACGGCTCTACCTCTCCTTTTAATAATTGTTTACTTTACACTTGTTCATACTATGGTTCATGCTGGAACCGGCACTCGTTACCACGTCCCGATAATGTCGGCTGTATTTGTCCTTGCTTCACTTGGAATTGTAAAGGTAATCGGGTTGGTAAAACCCGGTGATCGGTAAGATGCTCGATGCTCGATGCTCGATGCTCGATGTTCGATACTCGATGCTGGATGCTCGATGCTGGATGCTCGATGCTGGATGCTCGATGCTCGATGCTGGATGCTCGATGCTCGATGCTGGAGGCTGGATGCTCGATGCTGGATGCTCGATGCTGGATGCTCGATGCTCGATGCTCGATGCTCGATGCTTGATGCTCGATACTCGATGCTGGATGCTCGATGCTCGATGCTGGATGCTCGATGTTGGGAAAGGATTCAGTATCCAGCATCGAGGATCGAATATCGAGCATCGAGGATGGTCTTGTGGCGGCGGGAGGCCGCGCTATGAGGTCATTGTTCACGTTTCTAACCGCAGCTTTTTTATTTCAAGCAAGTTGTTCACCGGTTAACACGGTAACCATTACCAAAGAAGTAAGCCCTCAAATAGATAGTAAACAGATAAAAAGAACAGCCATTATATCTTTTACGGCTGAAGAAACTAATAAAGACATAGGGGGTGTAATTGAAAATATATTTAGGGGAGAGATAGCCCCTCATACTTCCTTTTACATCTTGAATTCTTATGAGGTTCAAAACTTGAGTGAAGGAGCGGAGGTCAGTGAGACTGTAATCACCAATGAAGCTAAAGCAATTGAATTGGCTGAACGACTTAACATAGATATTCTGCTGTTTTTAAAGATAGATGATTTTGAAGTGGAAGAAAGGCATGATTTTGTCCTCAAGGATCGCTATTTACCTTCAGAACAGAGATATCAATTTTATAGGGTGGATTATCTTGAGCTAAGCAACCAGTTGAAAATGAAGGTCTATTTATTAAGCGGGTCATCAGGGCATATCCTCTGGGAAAAAGAATATACCCAGGTTGAATCTAAACGTACCCTGGCCAGGGATGAATCTCCTCGTGAAGAGTATGATGGTGATCTCTTGAAGGCGTTATTGAAGCCGTCAATAACTGATTTTATGGCCTTAATTAGTTCCAGGAAGCGAGCCTATAAGAGACACCTTGTCTTAGAATAGATGCTCGATGCTCGATGCTCGAGCATCGAGTACAAAGGGGAGAGAGATTGATCTTAGAAGATATTTACCGGGATATTAAAGAAGATCTAATCAAAGTGGAAGAACTTCTCAAGGAGGCGCTTAGTGACGACAACCCTTTCATTCACCACATAAATGACTATCTCCTTACCTTCCAAGGAAAACGTCTGCGACCGGCTATGGTGCTTTTGACGGCTTCGGCCTTTAACTATCAGGGCGAGGAAAAGATTAAACTGGCTACAGCTATTGAACTTATCCATACGGCCACTTTGGTTCATGATGACATTATTGATGAAGCTGATACCAGGCGTTTCAGCCCCACCTTAAATGCCCGTTTCAGTCCTCAAATAGCTGTTCTGGTGGGTGATCTCCTTTATGCCAGGGCGCTGTATATGCTGGCTGGGCAGGTTGATTCTGAAATCACCAGGGTCATGGCGGCCAGCGTTAACCAGGTTGTCACCGGAGAGATAGAACAGATCTCCCATTGCTATAACCAGGCATTGACCCAGACCCAGTACCTGGAGATTATCGCTAAAAAAACCGGTTCCCTTATGGCGGCCTGTTCCCAGACAGCCGCTATGCTGGCGGGAAGGTCCCCCCAGGAAGTAGAAATTCTTAGGGATGGTGGTCTTAAGGTGGGCATTGCCTTTCAGATTGTGGATGATTGCCTTGATCTTACCTCCAGAGAAAGCCGTTTAGGTAAACCGGTTAGAAATGATTACCACCGAGGCAAGCTGACTCTGCCCTTAATTTACGCCCTGTCCAGGGCCAGAGAAGAAGAGAGGAAAACTCCGGATAATATCTTTGAGTGGGCCTCCGAACAGATTGCTGAGCTGTTAGATAGATACGAGGCCATTGATTATTCCTTTCAGGTAGTTAAGAAGTATGTAGATGAGGCCAAAGAGAAGCTGGAAATCATAGAAAAAAAGGAAAGTCGAGAAAGACTAAAGAAATTGTTCGATTACATAGTTGAGAGGGAATATTAACCGTAACCGTTCAGGTATGCACGAATTAGCACGGATAAATAACACAGGACAGAAGGCGGAAGTGTAGGGACAGGGTTTGTCCCTGTTCGTGAGGGACAGGGCTTGTCCCTGTCCGTGCTTGTCCATGTCCGTTCCGTAGACGGACAACCACAAGGGTTGTCCCTACAGCCTAAGGACAGACCCTAATCACGGACACGGCTTACGGATTTTCCGTGTTTCATCTGTGTGCATCTGTGGCTGAACGGTTACAATTAACCCTCTATAGGGGCGGAGGAAGGTTTATGCCCAAATACTTCAACACGGCTGGGCCATGTCGGTCGGAGCTGCATTATATGCTGCCGCCAGAACGGCGACTGGGGAACTTGGACCGTCTGATTGAACGGCAGGAGTATTTTGTTTTGCACGCTCCCCGGCAGACAGGGAAGACGACGGCGGTCCAGGCACTGTGTGAGCGATGTCATCCCACGCCTTCTTACCTACGTGATGGAAGCCAACATTACCCACGAAACAGCCTGGTATGTCCAGGAGGATGGATCATTGGATCTGCCGGCGCTACTCCGGGCCTTCCAGGAGTTCTACCGAGAGCACAACGAGGCCTGGTTGGCGCGATTTGATTTTCAGGAAGCAGGGCCGCACCTTATGCTGATGGCCTTTTTGCAACGGATAGTCAACACCGGCGGGACAGTGTCGCGCCAATTCGCTATTGGTTCAGGCCGGACTGATATAGTCGTGCGTTGGAAGAAGCAGACAGAAATCGTCGAATTGAAGGTGCGACGTGGGGAACAGACAGAAGCCCAGGGGTTGGCTCAGTTGGCCGCCTACCTGGAACGGTTAGGGCTGGAAAAAGGTTATTTGTTTATCTTTGACCGACGAAAGAATGTGGGGTGGGAGGAAAAAATCTACGCGCGGACAGCCAAATATGCGGAAAAACGGATTCAGATATTCGGTGCCTGATAGATAGAATTCCGCCCAGATTTAAAGGAAGAAATGTGACTCGTGCCAGAAGGTATCTTGGTTATCTTAGTTCAACTAAACTGACCCTCGTCCTTCTTTTTGCCCTGGTCTTCTCTTCTATCCTGTCTACCTTAATCAATATTGACATCTATCACTCCTGGTGGTTTAGGGGAATCCTTGGACTCCTGAGTCTTCACCTCGGGGTGTGTTCCCTGAACCGATGGCCTTCTATTACCTCAGCCAGGAAAAGGAAGCTGCCTCTACTTGGTTTCTACCTTACCCACCTGAGCCTTCTTTTTATTCTATTGGGTGGATTGATTGGGGGGCTGACTGGTTTTTCTACTCAGGTAATAGTTAACAAAGGAGAGGTTATTCAGGTAGAAGAAGTGCCTGGTTTATGGGTAAGGTTGAATGACTTCTGGATTGAATATTATCCTGATTCAGCCATGCCTAAGGACTTTAAAAGTGATTTAAGCCTTATTCGGGACGGTCGGGAGGTACTCAGAAAAACTATTGAAGTCAACGACCCCCTTGATTATGAAGGGATTAAGTTCTATCAATCCACCTATGGCCATGGTGAAGTGGATGAGGTAGAGATTGAGATTAAGGGAAAGCCGTTTAATCTTAAGATAGGCGAGGAAGTCACCCTTCCTGATTCCAGGGACAAGATTAGAATGACAAAGTTCGTTCCTGATTTGGTTGTAACGGAAAGCGGACAAGTAATCTCCCGTTCAATGGAACCAAATAACCCGGCGGTGAAGGTAGAATTATCTCGATCAGGCCAAGAACCTTCAAGATTTTGGTTATTCTACCATTTCCCTGACTTCCATCAGGAAGATCACGGTCTGGATATTAAATTAACGGGATTCCATCAAGGTGTCTTTAGTGGACTTCAAGTAGTCAATGACCCAGGTGCGCCCTTTGTCTGGTTTGGGTGTGCCTTACTGATGCTCGGCCTCTGTATTTCTCTTTTCGTTTCCCACCGTCGAATGAAAATAATGCCACAGAGACGCGAAGACACAGATTAAGATTTTAATGAAAGCGATGATCCTGGCGGCTGGCCTGGGGACAAGGCTCAGACCACTTACCCATAGGTGTCCTAAGGTTATGATCCCGGTAGCCAATCGTCCCTTAATAGAACACACCTTGTGTTTCCTTAGGAGATTTGGTATTCGTGAGGCCATCATCAACCTCCACTATCTCCCTGAAATTAT
Source organism: bacterium (assembly GCA_040753085.1). Classification (NCBI taxonomy): domain Bacteria; species bacterium. The sequence continues at coordinate 42,895 of JBFMHI010000004.1, forward strand.
CAAAAAAAGGCTGGGAGATGGATATAGACTCGGAATGAAGATAGCCTATTCTTACGAACCAACCATCATGGGAACAGCCGGAGGCTTAAAACAGACCGAATATTTCCTTAAGGGTGAAACTTTTATCCTGATAAATGGAGACACCCTAATAGATTTTGATCTCAAGGCTGCCCTGGCCTATCATAAGGCAAAGCAAGCTTTAGCCACAATGATCCTCACAGACTACCGCCCTGAGTTTGGAGCCGTAGAGGTAGATCAAGAAGGCAGGATTCGAGATATCGTGGGTATTCTAAACCAAAGAGACGAAGTGGGTGCGCCATCCGCCATCCCAATGACCTTTGTTGGCCTCCATATCCTTGAGCCGAAAATATTCGACTACATCCCTCAGGGCAGACCGGCTGAAATAAACCGGGAAATATATCCGGCTATGATCAAAGAAGGAAAGAGGATATATGGCTATCAGATGCAAGGCTACTTTCGGGATTTAGGTGAAGTAAGCTCCTATCTTGAAGCCCATCAGGATATAATGGACGGCAAATTGAAACTCGAAATCGATCTAAGGGAGAAAGGGGACGGGATTTGGATGAAGCCAGGCGGGGCAATAGCCGGCCGGTTTGAAATCACCCCGCCGGTTATGATTGGTAACAACTGCCGCCTCAAAGGGAGGGCTGAGATTGGAGAATACACGGTTATCGGAGATAATTGTATTCTCGAAGCCGGAATAAGTATAAGCCGAAGTGTAGTCTGGGAAGGCAGCAGAGTGAAGGGGAGGATAGAGAAGTCTGTGGTTACTCCGCAGTGATTCAGACCCAAGGATTAAGAATTAGGTTATGAATAGAAATAACGTAAGCGTTCAGCCACTAAGGCACAAAGACACAACCTCGATCCTCGATCCTGGATGCTCGATGCTGGATGCTCGATCCTGGATACTGAATCCTTTACCAGCATCGAGCATCCAGCATCGAGCATCCAGCATCGAGCATCCAGCATCGAGCATCCAGGATCATGTGCTGAACGGTTACGAAATAACAAGCTGTTGTAGAGGGTGCTTGTTTGGCAAGGGAATATTTATGTCGCCAATGATAGATACTGGAGGGACAACCCCCTGTGGTTACCCTTCAGACTCTTTTATGTCACAAGTTGCGTTTTTGCGGAGAGGTAGGGATAATGACCACCATCTCTTTTAGCCTTGCTTTAGGGGCCTATTTTTTAGCCAGCTTTCTTTACGGAGCTGGTATTTTTTTCCAACGGCTGGGACGAATACCTGCCTTGATTACCGGCCTTGGTTTCCTGGCCCACAGCGCCGGCCTCCTGCACCGGACCATAGAGGCTTCTCACGCCCCTTTTGCCAACCTTTATGAATCTATGATCTTCTTTTCCTGGGCCATCGTCCTTACTTCCCTTGTTCTGGAGTTTAGGCTCAAGACACGGATCCTGGGGGTAGTTACCACCCCCCTTGCCTTTCTGGCCATTGCTTCAGCCTCAATGCTGCCTGACCATTATAAAGAGATCACCCCCCTCATACCCGCCCTTCAGAGCTATTGGCTGGAAATCCATGTCATAACCTGCTTCCTGGGCTACGGCGCCTTTGCCGCGGCCTTTGGCATAAGCATCCTTTACCTAGTTAAGAAACATTCTAAAACAAACCAACTATCTCAGGAAGACCGACTGGATGAGCTGAGCTATCAAACTATCGCCATAGGCTTTCCTTTCTTAACCCTGGGAATCATCACCGGGGCTATCTGGGCCAACTATGCCTGGGGCACTTATTGGAGCTGGGACCCCAAGGAGACCTGGTCATTGATCACCTGGCTTATTTATGCGGCTTATCTTCACGTGCGGTTAAGGAGGGACTGGCGGGGAAACAAGGCTGCCTGGCTTTCTATCATAGGTTTTGCCGCCGTAATTTTCACTTACCTGGGGGTTAATCTTATTCTTTCCGGGCTGCATAGTTATACATAGCGGCTCCAGGCGGATTCGAGGAATAAACTCTGCCCTGTGTCCACCTTGGGTTTGCGCAGGGGAGAAATTGTCGACCGGTGTAATCAATATTTATAAACAATTTTAGCTTAAACCTTTAACGTTGCCTCCCTTATCCTTACCCACATCTTTTAAAAACCACGAAGAGCACGAAGGGTACGAAGAATTATAAAAATAAAACAAATATTTTTTTCTTCGTGTCCTTCGTGCTCTTCGTGGTTTATCCTTACTTCTCCCATCCTTTTACCCAATTTGTGGGTAAGGATAAGAGTAACCGTTCAGCCACCAAGGCACGAAGACACGTATGTGTCTTAGAGAGCAGTAGAGCAATAGAGCAGCAGTTCTGGAACTTTCAGAAAAGTCTTTAACTACTGCTCTGCTGCTCTACTGCTCTATTTTTGTGTCTTAGTGTCTTTGTGGCTGAATACTTACGGATAAGATTACCTCCGGGGGGTAAAGCGCGACATGAAACAGAACAAACTTTGAGACTACGAAGTTAGCTAGCACAAGGCGAGATTTTCCTTGACTTGGCCATTTATATGGAATATAATATGAGACTATTGAGATAAACCCCCTTTGAGGGGTTTGCCTTACGGTCGAGGCAGGTAAAAAGGAGATTTGAATGTTTACTATACTAAGATATCTTTTGGTTTGTTTATCGTTACTATTATTACCCCAATTGGCCGGGGCGGCGGCAATGGCTGTCTTGGATTTTGAGGATAAAAGTCCGGTTCCAAGCTTGACCGGCCAGGATGCAGTCAATCAACTCTTTACCGACCTTTTTCCAGCGGCCGGGATAACCTTGATTGACCGGCAGGTAGTCCAGCGGGTGGTGACGGCCCAAACTCAGAAGATTATGGGTGAACTCAGTCCGGAGATAGCCAATATCTTGGGCAAGATCCTGGAGGCAGACATCCTGGTTAAAGGAGATTATGAAGAAATCCGTGGGCCAGGGGGATCGAGTTCCTTCCTGATTAATGCCTCATTTATTGGCGCTGAAAGAGAAAATCTGGCCGGGATGGATAAACGGATTCTGAACCTTTTTGAGGGCGCCTATGCCCTATCCGGCTTGATTGAACGGATAGTCAGCCCCTCAGAGGTAATTATTGACCTGGGGACCTATCACGGCGTAAAGATTGGGTCGCCATTTACTGTCTTGCGGGCAGGAATAGAGATAGCTGAACTTCAGGTATCAAAGACCTACCGCTACCGTTCTGAAGCCATTGTGGTCACCAGGACAGCCGACCGCCTGATTCAAGGGGATCAGATCAGGAAGAGCTTGACTACCTTGGGGGAGCCGGTGGCTCCGCCTCACTCCCTTATTATAACCTCTAATCCCTCGGCAGCCGAGGTTAAACTGGATGCCAGACTGGTGGGACTTAGCCCGCTCATTATTAAAAATCCTGAGATCAAGGCCTACGGACTGGAGCTTATCAAGGAAGGCTACGGCGGGCTTACCGGAAAGATCACCCTGCGGGTTCTACCGTCTGCCTTTTTAACCGTCTCATTGCTTATGGCCAGGATAGAAGAAGGCGCCCAGCCATTGATTGAGCCGGGTTCTCTCCTGGTAACTTCTCTGCCGTCCAATGCCAAGATTTATCTTCAGGGGGAACTAAAGGGCACCACCCCGCTTCTCATTTCCAATCTTGCCCCGGCCTTATATGAACTTTCCCTGACCATGACCGGTTATGAAACAGCCGAAAGGAAAATAATTCTAAAAACCGGAGAAAAGTATGAACTTAATGTCCACCTTAACCCTATCCAGGCTATCCCTACCCTGCCCCCGGTGGCTAAAGAGGGACTCCCCTCACCCCGACTCCTTTCCACCAACAAGCCTTACGTTCAGGAGAAAACCGCCTTGTTTGCCGGTCTCTCTTATCCGGGAGGGGTAATTGTTAACGTTGGTGTTTTGGATAAGTTAGAGTTGCGGGCTGAAGGATTTGGCATAGGGGCCAAATACCGTGTGGCCAGAGGCAATCGACTGGCCTTAGATTTGCTTTATTCTCTCCATAATATCCATCCTGACCGTCGAGAAGAGTTACTCCAGGTGATGGCCTTATTGAACTATGAACTTGACACCCCAGTAGGTCTTTTTGATCTCTCTGGCGGGGCGGGGCTTCTTACCCTGGACAGGGATGAATTTGCAGGCTTCTTTGGTCTGGAAACCTACCTTACTTCTAAAGCCAAGCTGATCCTTGAATATAGCTATCCTGACGGTCCGGGATTTGGCTTGCAGTTTCCCTTGCGTAACAACTTGTGGTTTGATATTGGGGTGGCCCATGAGGAAGAGGAAGGCTGGCATCCGGAGGGGGGGGTATATTACAGTAGTGAATAATGAGATTCAAGGACTTAAGGCCGTAGGGGCACGTTGCCACGTGCCCCTACGGCTTGGAACCCTTGACCCTTATCTGACTCTAAACCGGCCAGGAACTTAGGCCGTGTTGTATTAGTATCTGGGTGGCTGAGTAGTTACAAAGCACTAAACCTTGGAACTCGAAGCCCGAAACTTAACCTGGAGGAACCGATGAAAATTGCCATAGTAGTGGCCTTGTTTTTAGGAGTGGCCTATTTACCTTCAATCCTGTTCCCTGACTTACAGAAGGAAAAAACACCGGCGACGGTCGAAGAGACTAAAAGAGATACAGACCACCCTATAGTCACGGAAATTGAGGAGACCGGAGAGGCAATAGAATCTGAGACGGAAGCCTTGATTACTGAGGCGGAATTGGAAGAGCCAAGACAATTAGAGCCATCAATAGAGCCTCAGCCACTGGTCGTAGAGTCAGAGATGAGGGAACTAAAAAGAACGGCGGCGCCTGTTTTTAAGCCCGAAACCAAGGCGGCTGTGACTGAAGAGGTTGAAGCAGAACTTCCACCTGAGAAGGAGCTAAAAAGAGCGCCTGTGCCTGTTTTTAAGCCTGAAACCGAGGCGGCTGTGACTGAAGAGGTTGAAGCAGAACTTCAACCTGAGAAGGAGCTAAAAAGAGCGCCTGTGCCTGTTTTTAAGCCTGAAACCGAGGCGGCTGTGACTGAGGAGGTTGAAGCAGAACTTCCATCTGAGAAGGAGCTAAAAAGAGAACCGGCGCCTGTTCTTGAGCCTCAAGAAATAGAGGCTACTGAGACCGAAGAGCTTAAAGTAGAACTTCAAGCTAAGAGGAAGATACCTGAAGAGGCAGAGGATACCAGAGCGATCTCTTTACCTACGGAGGCTATTGAGGTAGAGCTTATCCCTTCTCCGTCTCCCCCAAAGGCCCTTCCCCCTAAAAAAGAACCCGCCGTCGAAGAAAAAGAAAGAGTAATTGAGGTCTCCCCCTTGCCTGGACCTACCCTGCCGGAAGTTGTCCCCGAGAGACGACTGGTGCTGGTCCTGTTCAGCCTGCCGGGCGATCCGGCCAATCTTGTCTTAAAACAATTAGGGCAGGGCTTGCGGGAGACTAATTTATTCAAGGTCGTTTCGCTTAATTTGCCACTTTTAGAAGAGAGCCTGATAGAGACCACCCGAAATATAGCTCATCTGGAGGGGGTTTCTATGAAAGAGGCCGTTGACATCTGGGGAGCAAACGTGGCTATCACTGGCAAGGTCGTAAGTAACACTTACTTCTCCTCGATGGTATTAAATGTTAAGCTCCTTAGACTCCCGGATGGCAAAGAACTATTGAGCAGAACGATCTTGACTTCCAGAGACAGGGTGGAATCAGAGATCGAAGCCCTGATAGAGGAGATAAAGGATCAATTTCCTATTCAACAGGGCCGGGTAATCCAGGTTGAAGGGGATTACATCATCCTCGATTTAGGTTATCTCCACGGCTTAAAGGAAGGGATGGAACTATTAGTCTACCGGGTAGGGGGACTGCTCAAGGAATCAGCCCAAGGTTCTGCTTCGAGCGGTGAGATAATGGGAGCCAGAACAGAAGATGTAGCTATTATTCGGGTAGACAAGGTTACTGACAAAAGCGCCCGGGCCAGCCTTCTGGAACTCTTTCCTGTCCAGGAAATTAAGGTTGGGGATCGGGTAATAAGCAGGTAAGGGATTTCAGATGGTAAGATGCTTTAACATGCGAACCACTCCTTTTGTTTGGCTATTTGGTCTACTTTTCATAATAACTGGCTGTGCTTATAGATATAGAGGAATAAGATTAGATGAGGCCGTAATTCCTAATTATGTCCCAGTTCTTTCTATGGGTCGATTAGGCAATGGCCAGGCCGAATTTGACCACCCTAATGGATTGGCCATTGATAACAAGGGGAATCTTTATGTCACTGATATGGGTAATCATCGGGTGCAGGTCTTTGATCAGGCCGGTCGATTTAAGAATCTCTTTTATCGGGAAGGGGTGGGCGTAAGTTCTTTTAAGAGTCCGGCGGGGATCGCTGTTTTTAATCGTCGCCTTTATGTGGTGGATCGGGAAACAAATATATTAAGCGAATTTACTCTTGAGGGGGGTTTTCTGACGGCCAGGCCCCACTTTGAGTGGGTAAAAGAGAAAGGCGGAGAGACGGGCCAGGAGCATTTTATCGGCCTTAATAGCGTAACCGTGGATAAAGATGGCACCCTTTATGGTCTTGAAGGTGACCGGGCTATTACCTGTGATGGAAGACATATTTATTTAGCCAATATAGACCGGGTTCAGAAGCTGACCATTCCTGAACGGAAGGTCATTCTGGAATTCGGTCAATGGGGCAAGGCCCTGGGAGAATTTAGACTTCCCCAGGGGATTGCGGTTGGACCTGAAGGAAAGATCTTTGTGGCCGATACCCTTAATAATCGCATTCAGATCTTTGATCGACATGGAAATTTCCTGGGTGTCATTGGCCAGTATGGCAAGGGAGCCGGAGAATTCTATCATCCCACCGGGGTTGGGGTAAATGATCAAGAAGAGGTCTGGGTAGCCGATTATGACAATCACCGTATCCAGAAGTTTATCCCCCGATTTAAGGTGGAAGTCCCGGCCGGCCTTGAGGGGCAAGACTCTGCTTATATCTACCATGAAGGCCGTCGGCTTCTGACCCTTAATCGTTATCATCAGGCCATTGCTTATTTCTCTCTGCTGGTTGAAGGAAGGGACGAATTGGCTGATAATGCCCAATTTTATATAGGCCAAGCCTGGCAGGGCCTCAAGGAATACGAAGAGGCATTTTTAGCTTACGACCGCCTCATCCGAAACTACCCGGCTTCAGATAAGATAGCGGCGGCTTTACTCAGAAAAGGGGATATGGCCAGAGAGCTTGGCTTCCTCTCAGAGGCGAAGGAGGCTTATGAGCAGATTTTAACCCGGTTCCCCGGTGAGTATTTGCTCAGGGAGAGGGCTAAGCAGAGGCTTAAATTGCTGGGGGGAAGGCAATAGCCAAAAGGCAAAAGGCAATAGCCAATAGGCAACAGCCAATAGGCAATAGGCAACAGCCAATAGGCAAAAGCCAATAGCCAATAGGCAACAGCCAATAGGCAATAGTCTCTTTAGTCCCTTTGGTCCCTTTGGTCCCTTTAGTCCCTTTGGCTTTGGTGCTGACTAGTTACAGAAAGGAGTTAGAGATGGAACTAAAAGGCAAAATAGTGGTAGCTCAGGGTGGCGGGCCTACCGCTGTGATCAACCAGAGCTTAGTGGGTGTGGTTCTTGAAGCCCGGAAGTTTCCCCAGGTAACCAAGATTTATGGGGCAGAACACGGTGTCCGGGGCATTGTTAATGAAGATTTCCTGGATTTAACCCAGGAGACAGGCCATAACCTGGAGCAGGTCGCCAGAACACCTGCCTCAGCCTTGCTGTCTACGCGGGATAAACCTGATGAGAAATATTGTGCGGAAATCTTCGAGGTCTTAAAAGCCCACGAGGTGCGGTATTTCTTTTATATTGGCGGCAATGATTCATCCGATACCGTCAGGATTGTCAATGAAGAAGCCAAAAAGGCCGACTATGAATTCAGGGCCATCCACATCCCCAAGACCATTGATAATGATCTGGTTTTGAATGACCATACGCCCGGCTATCCTTCTGCGGCCAGATTTGTGGCCGAGGCGTTTATCGGCGCTAACCTTGACAACCGGGCATTACCCGGCGTTTATATCGCCGTAGTTATGGGCCGGCATGCGGGGTTCTTAACGGCCGCCTCAGCCATGGCTCAAAAATTTCCGGATGATGGACCGCATCTGATTTATTTACCCGAGGTTTCTTTTAATCTCGATAAATTCACCAGGGATGTCTCAGCGGTCTATGATAAGTACGGTCGATGTGTCATTGCTGTCTCAGAAGGCATACAGGACGAAGATAAGGTGCCGATTGCCGCTAAGCTTCAAGCCGTGGTGGAAAAAGATGACCACGGCAATGTCCAGTTATCAGGCAGCGGGGCCCTGGGAGACCTGTTAAGCGAGCATATTAAAAATACCACTAATATTAAAAGAATCCGCTCCGACACCTTTGGCTATCTGCAAAGGTCCTTTATGGCTTGTGTCAGTGAGGTGGACAGGCAGGAAGCCAGGGAAGTCGGCGAAAAGGCCGTTCAATATGCCTTATGGTATGATAAAGGCGGCTCAGTAACCATTCAGCGCACCGGTTCTTACGCCGTGGAATACGGATTTGTCCCTGTCTCGGAAATAGGCGGCAAGACGAGACATATGCCGGATGAGTTTATCGATAGCCAGAGAAGTCATATCACAGAGGCCTTCAGAAATTACTTAAGGCCTTTGCTGGGGGCTGATTTTCCCCAGGCCTATAGAATTCGGGCTCCCCGGGTGGAGAAGATATTAAATAAGCGGTAAGGTTTATTGTAACCGTTCACGGAGGTTAATCAAATGATGACGACCCTTGAAAAAGTCAGACGGCTGGAACAATATATTGCTGTTGATAACTCGGCAGTTAACCCTGTACTGGATATGACCATTGATAAACTATTGGCACGTGAAATCGAACGGATGAGCGAACTTAAGGCACGCTTGGCAAAGCAGCTTTCAGAGTTTGAGGAACGCTATGCATTAAAGTCAGCAGATTTTTATAGACGTTATGAAAACGGCGAAATGGGTGATGCAATGGACTTTATTGAGTGGTCGTCTACTGTGGAAATGTTGGCAGCCACTGAAAGACGGCTATCATTGCTGGAGAGGTCATCTGTCTCGTGAATCCAATCATTAGGCAACATTTTGACAGAGTTGAGGCTCGGCTTATCCAAAGTCCGGTCGTCGTTTCCTATCAGATATTAAGGCGAGAAATTACCACTTCTGATGGCAAATTGCGAATCAAGGTGGCGCTAAGCGAGGGGGTAACGTCGAATTATTCGAGTATGTGGCTGAGTTAGGCGGGCGTATGCACTTGAAGAAATACAGTTTCCACTGGCAAGATGCTCAAGGAAAGTTGCAACGGCGTTGGGATAATGCACCGCACCATCCCAATTTGCCTAAGGCACCCCATCATATTCACAGCGAAGACAACTCGGTAAGGATAATAAGGTTGTTTTCGATTGCAAAAATATGATTACCGATATTGAAGGGCTTAAGGCTTTAGCCCGGGAATACTGGGGGTCTCAGGCGCTTTTTGTCTCCCTTCGATTAGGCCTCTTTGAAGCCCTGGCCGAAAAGGCTTCTCCACCTTCAGAGATAGCTAAAAGGCTGCAACTTAATAAGGAGGCCTTGAAGCAAATTCTTAACGCCCTGGTCGCTCTGGGATTGGTAGCTAAGGCCAATGAAAATTACACCCTCACCCCTTTAAGCCAACGCTGTCTGGTAAAAGAAGGTGATGCCTACCTGGGCCATTACATCCGGCATAACGAACACCTCCTTACTTACTGGCTCCACCTGGATGAGGCCGTCAGAACCGGCAAACCACCGGCTTTTAGAATGACGGCTGATCAGTCGGATAATCCACAGAGACGGAGGATTTTTATCGAGGCGATGGAGGACCTGGGCCGCCTCTCAGCCCCTGAAATTTATCACGCCCTGGATTTAACGCCTGCCTTGAATCTCCTCGATGTGGGTTCCGGACCAGCTACCCTGCCCCGATACTTTCTGAAACAAAATCCTGGCCTGAGGGTGACCATCATTGACCTGCCCCAAGTCATAGAAATAGCTAAGGAGAAGATCGCTCAGGATAAGCTGACCGGTCAAATAGCTATTCTGGCAGGGGATCTGAGGGAAATAGATTGGGGAAGCAGTGAGTTCGAGATCGTCCTTTTCTCCAACATTATTCACATGTACGACTCGGAGACTAACCGCCAACTGGTCAAAAAGGCCGCCCGTGCCCTGAAAGAAGGGGGAAGATTGGTCATCCACGATTATGTCCTGAGGCAAGAGGGAACAATGCCCTTAGAGGGAGCCCTCTTTTCTCTGAATATGCTTATCGGCACGGCTGGCGGGAAAAGCTACCAGGAGGATGAGATTACCGCCTGGCTATCTGAAGCCGGCTTTAGCTCCCCTGAACGGATAGATTTAACTACCTCACACTCCCTTACGATTGGGGAAAAGTCTTCAGGAGTAGGGGAGTCTTATTAAGATTAGGTAACTGTTCAGCCACTGATTAACACGGATTAGCACAGATAAATAACAGAGGACAGAAGGCTGAGTTGTAGGGACAAGGCTTGTCCCTGTCCGTTCCGTAGGCGGACAATTGTCCCTACAACCTTAGTTGCAGGAAAATACGCCGTAGCGGGATTTTTCCGTGTTTCATCTGTGTGCATCCGTGGCTGAACGCTTACAAGATTAGAACAGAGAAAGGAAGTCTCTATTGAAAAGGAGAAGCTTCAAGAGCAGACGGCTTAGGATATAGTCTGGGTAGGAGGTGATAATTATGCCAGAGACTGCAACGATTTCTTCTCCACAACTAAAGCCTAAAGTGAGTCTGGAGGAATTCCGCAACCTGCCTGAAGGTCCGCCTGATTACGAATTTGAAGAAGGAGAGGTGATTCCATTGGCCCGGCCACACGGACGCCATCAGTTGCTGTTAATTCGATTAGGCGCTGCTCTGGATGGCTATGTAACTCAGCGAAAGGCGGGTCGAATCTGGCCGGAAATTGATGTAGAATTGACCGAACAGAGGAGTTATGTCCCGGATTTGGTTTATTTGGCTCAGGAACATCTGGATCGGATGGGTAATGACGGTAAAATTCACGGCGCGCCTGATCTGGTCGTGGAAATAGGTTCACCAGGCACAGTCAGCCGTGACCGGGTGACAAAATTTAATACCTATCTTGAGGCTGGCGTTTCCTGGTACTGGATCATTGATCCTGAAGAATTGACCATTGAAGAATATAACCGGCATGAGGATGGCTACTACTGGCGGACAAAGAGCATTGATGCGGATGACATCTTCCGGCCGGATTTGTTTCCGGGCCTGGAATTAAATCTACAGAAAATGATGGAAGGATAGATGGAACGCTGGATAGCCGGATTTATTGACCGTCTTGCCCTTGAAGAGGGCCTGGCTGAGGCCACCTGTGAGGCCTACGAGCAGGATCTGCGCCAATTCAGGGCCTATTTGAAAGAAAAAGAGATTAACTCCTGGCCAGATGTCAGCCGGGATGAGATTGTCTCCTTTCTCCTTCACTTAAAAGAGATCGGCCTTTCCCCTACTTCGCTGGCCCGAAAACAGATCGCCCTCAAGCGATTTTTTCGCTACCTATCTCAAGAGAAGGTAGTAGCCATAGACCCCACTATTAACCTGGCCGCCCCCAAGACAGGAAAAAGTTTGCCCAAGGTCTTGACTTACGAAGAGGTCGAAAGACTCCTGGCTCAACCTGATCTAAACTCGGAGATTGGAAGACGGGACAAGGCCATGCTGGAGTTTCTCTATGCTACCGGAGTGAGGGTCTCTGAGTTAATCTCTGTGGCTCCCTCGGATATTAACTTAGAGGTCGGCTTTGTCAGGGTGATGGGCAAGGGGAGTAAAGAAAGGATTATCCCCCTGGGTAGAACCGCTTCCAAGGCGGTGAAAGATTATTTAGAGGAGGTTAGAGGCAGATTGGCTAAAAAGAATAAAAGTGGTAAGATAAGTCCCTTTCTTTTCTTAAATTGGAGGGGCAGGTCGCTTACCAGACAGGGCTTTTGGAAGATCATCAAACATTATGCCCGTTCGGCCGGAATCAAAACCCCTCTTACCCCGCATACCTTACGGCATTCCTTTGCCACTCATTTACTGGCTAATAAAGCCGATCTGAGGTCTATTCAGGAGATGCTCGGTCACGCCGATATATCTACTACTCAGATTTATACCCATCTGGATCAAACCCGGCTGAAAGATATCCATGCCCAATACCATCCCCGGGGGTAAAAAATGACGGAAATCATTGTTACCCACGTAAATGCTGATTTTGACGCCCTGGCTTCGATGGCTGCCGCCCAACTCCTTTATCCCGAAGCCAAATTGGTTATTCCCGGCTCATGTGAAAAAAATGTCCGGGAATATCTGGAAAACATTGACCACGAACTCTCCCTTTACTCTATTCGCCAGATAGATCCAAAGAAAATAAAAAGGCTAATCATTGTGGATACCCACAGCAGCGGTCGGGTAGAGGAGTTTGAAACCCTCATTGAGTCGCAGCCGGTGATTCACATCTATGACCATCACCCTGGCCAGGATATGGAGATTACCCCTGAGGTATCCGTGATTAAAGAGCAGGGGGCAACTATAACTATTCTCCTTGATCTTATCAGAGAGAAACGGCTTACTATTACGCCGGTTCTGGCTACCCTTTTTCTCCTAGGCATCTACGAGGAAACCGGCGCCTTCACTTTCCCGACCACCACAGAATTTGATCTTTCTACGGCGGCTTACCTTTTTAGTCAGCAGGCAGATTTAAAGACCGTCAACCGGTTTTCAGCCCAAACCCTGAATAACGACCAGCTCGATCTCCTGGCCGATCTGATTAAGTCAAGGCGAATCCACTTTCTTCCCAACGGTCGGGAAATTATGCTCCTCAAATCTTCTCTGGATAAATATATCAGTGACTTAGCCGTGGTGATCCACAAAATCATGGACCTGGCGAGGCCTCAAGCGATGCTGGCCATGGTTTGGATGAAAGACAGGGTCTATGTTATTGGCCGAAGCCGGATACCGGAGATAAATGTGAGCCGGATCCTTTTACCTTTAGGGGGTGGAGGGCACAGCAGCGCGGCTTCGGCCACCATTAAAGAGATAGACCTTAAAGAAGTCGAAAATAAAATTATTGACTGCTTAGACAACCGCACCAGTCAATCTTACCTCAATATTAAAGACTTAATGGAGGAAAGACTTCCTTACGCTATCCAGGAATTGATCAAAAAGATCGCTGAGGCGGCTGATCAGGCCAGTTATCCATGTTTTATTGTGGGTGGGCTGGTCAGAGATATACTTTTGGGCAAGATAAGTTTCGACTTAGATGTAGTGGTGGAAGGTGACGGAATTGACTTTTCCAGGCTTCTGGTGAAAAAAAGCGGCGGAGAGGTAAAGAGATTCGCCAAGTTCAAGACAGCCGTGGTCAGCTTTCCCAACGGCTTTAAGTTAGACGTAGCCACGGCCAGAACAGAACATTACGCCTATCCTGGGGCCTTACCTAAAGTAAAACCAAGCTCTATCCGGGAGGACCTCTTTCGTCGGGATTTTACTATCAATGCCCTGGCTATCCAGATCAATGCCGCCCATTACGGTGATCTAATCGATTTCTTTGGAGGCCGCAATGATTTAGCCGCCCGTCTTATCAGAGTCCTCCATCCGGACAGCTTTCGTGATGATCCCACCCGGATATTTCGGGCGGTAAGATTTGAAAACCGGCTTGGGTTTATCACAGAAGCCGGGACAGAAGGTCTTATGAAGGAAGCCGTAGCTGATGGTATGCTGGAGCAAATAACCAATCAAAGGATCAGGGAGGAACTGATTCAAATCCTGTCCGAGGATCAGCCATATTCCGCCCTGAAGAAATTACAAGACCGGGGGATACTGGCCAGGCTTCACCCGGCCTTGTCTCTCCCTGACAACCTTGTTTCTCTTTTTAAGCAGATTCACGATATCCTCTTCCATTTCCGTTTAATCATCGGCGAAAAAGAAATAGAAACATGGCTGATCTATTTCCTGGCAATGACAGAGGACCTGGATTATCCGCATATTGAAAGACTCGTATCCGATCTTAAGTTTACCAGGAGACAGAAGAATAAGATCCTGACCGCCAGGAAGCGAAGTCAGCGAATCATTGACCTGCTTACCGTTTCCCCCCAAAGTCTTACGCCAGCTTTTATCTATCGTGAACTGCAATTAGTTTCCACTGAAACCCTTATTTTAGTTATGGCCAGGATTAGCCTCCTGCCGGATAAAAATCTAAGTGAAGAGGCCAAAAGAAGGGTGGCTACTTATCTGGTTCACCTCAATCGAATGAAGGTTATGATTACTGGAGAGGATCTGAAGGGGATGGGTATACCGCCGGGGCCTGAATATACCCGCATTAAGGAAGCCGTCTTCTCTGCCCGCCTGGACGGCCACGTCTTAACCAAAGCCGACGAACTTGATTACGTTCAAACCCACTTTGGACAACTGAGAAGTCAGAAGTCGGAGGCCAGATGTCAGAAGCCGAAAGACAGAAGTTAGAAAGTTCTTCTGCCAAAAAATGGCTGGACATCTGGAGGTTGATGTGGTATACTTTTCACGAGATAGAGATTTGAGATAGAGAAGGCGTTGCACCTGACCAAAACCGCAAGCGGTTTTGGCAGGTGAACTTTGTTGTTCTACTCTTCGCTTTGCTGCGGGGAGAACAAGGCACGGGAGACAGATGCCCCTTCAGGGCGACCACTCAGTGCCGCATTAGCGTGCTTCTTAGCGAGCAAGGCAAGAATACATTACGCATGTAAGTGAGAGTACAACAAGCAGAGGAGAGAAGCCTTTGAGGAGAAATACGTATGCTTCAGTTACAATTAGACGTTCAACCACAGACCGAGCAACGGCTCAAAAAACTGCTCCAAGTTATCCCTGATCAAGAACAGTTTGCCCAAAATCTGCTGGACTATCAGGTGGCCGAGTTCAAGAAGAGTCTTCTCAATCTTCGTCTGGATCTCCAGCAGTTTGAAGAGACCTATCACCTCAGCACCGAGGAGTTTTATCAGCAATTTCAAGCTGGAATCCGCGATGATCGGGAAGACTATATGGTCTGGGCAGGACTTTATGAACTGTTGTGTGAGAATGAACAACGCCTGCGAGAGCTGACATGATTGACACCTATTTTACCGAGTTGGAACAGCTGCTCCAGCAAGGGGTCCCGATCCGGTCGTATAGCCTCAAGAAAAAGGTGTATAATACCAAATATGGCTGTATAAGGGGGACGATTGTGTTTGAACAGGGCACACAGTTAGACTTTATGGAAGTCAAAAATACCGATGTCTCGGCCAAAATCAAATATCGGTATCACTATATGACGAGTCAACAAGCGTTGATCTTTCGGTACGATAATGCCCCGCATCATCGGCAGTTGAAGACCTTTCCGCATCATAAACATCTCCCCCAGGGCGAGCAGGAAAGTGACGAGCCGACGTTAGAAGCGGTGTTATTCGAAATTGCCCAACACGAACGGAAGAAGGGGAGACAAGATCGTTGCCAGACTGAGAACATTGGGGACGGTTCAAAATAGTCCATTTTCTTGTGAAACCTTGCGACCTGTAGTGAGCTTTTAGCCCCGTAGGGGCGATATATTTATAGCGAGATGCCAACACTTACATCTCAAGCCCCGTAGAGGCGATATATGTAAGAACATATCGCTCCTACGGAGCTTTAACCTTTAACATGGTTCTGCCTGGGGAACTATAAATATTCCGCCCCGCTGGGGCTATTGTCGATAATTTTTAGAGCCTATCCCAAAACCTCTCCAGTGTGACCAGAAGCCGAGTTTCTTCAAGAAACCAGGTTTCTATCGCGGAGGTTTTGGGATAGGCCATTAGTCGCAAGCTTTCACAGCAAGGTGAACCGTCCCAACTTAACCCATAGTACTATAATCTGTAATGAGCTTACTTTTTTAACTTGATTTTGAGTAGATACCTTACCCCGAATTATTGAGAAGATAGTAAGTGTTTAGCCACAAAGACACATCCTTTTTTTCCCTTCGTGTCTTCGTGCCTTGGTGGCTGAACGGTTACAGAAGATCCAGGGTAAGCGTTCAGCCACTAAGGCACAAAGACACAACCTCGATGCTCGATCCGGGATACTGGCTCCTTTACCAGCATCGAGGATCGAGCATCGAGGATCGAGCATCGAGAATCCAGTATCATGTGATGAACGGTTACGATCCAGGAGTTATAATCTATGGAGATCACGGAACGAATCGTCCCGGTATATATCGAGGACGAGATGAAGAATTCTTATATTGATTATGCCATGAGCGTAATTGTCGGCCGGGCTTTGCCTGATGTGCGAGATGGGCTGAAGCCGGTGCATCGCCGCATCCTTTACGCCATGAACGAGATGGGGTCAACCCATGATAAGCCCTACCGTAAGTCGGCCAGGATCGTGGGTGAAGTCCTGGGTAAATATCATCCTCACGGTGATATGGCTGTTTATGACACTATGGTCAGGATGGCCCAAGACTTTTCCTGCCGCTATCTTCTAATTGATGGTCAGGGCAATTTTGGTTCTGTTGACGGTGATTCCCCGGCGGCCATGCGTTACACTGAAAGCCGATTGACGGCCATAGCTGAAGGCCTGTTAGAAGATATAGATAAGGAAACGATCAATTTTGTCCCCAACTTCGATGAGAGTTTAAAAGAACCTACAGTCTTGCCGGCCAAACTCCCTCATTTACTTTTGAACGGCTCTTCCGGAATAGCCGTGGGTATGGCCACCAATATCCCCCCTCATAACCTGCCTGAATTGATAAGCGCTATTGTCCGCTTGATTGATGAGCCGGAGATAGAGGAAAATGAGTTTATCTCCCTTATTTCCGGCCCGGACTTCCCTACCGGCGGCATCATATTTGGCCGGGAAGGGATAAGAGAGGCATATACTACCGGCCGCGGAAAGATTGTCCTTCGGGCCAGGGCCGAGATCGAAGAGGTAAAAGGGGGCCGAGAGAACATTATTATTACTGAAATCCCCTATCAGGTTAATAAGGGACTTCTCCTTAAAAAGATCGGCGAGTTGATTCAGACCAAGGGGGTGGAAGGTTTGAGTGACCTCAGAGATGAATCGGATCGGGAAGGAATGAGGATCGTTATCGAACTCAAAAAGGGTGCTCCAACCAACATCATTCTTAATCAACTTTATAAACATACCCCCCTGCAAGTTACCTTTGGGGTGATTATGCTCGCCCTGGTTAATAATTACCCCAAGATTCTGACCTTAAAGGAGATGGTTTATGCCTTCCTCCAGCATCGCCGGGAAGTGGTCAGAAAGAGAACCGAATACGAGCTGAGGGTGGCTGAGGCCAGGGCCCATATCCTGGAAGGACTTAAAGTGGCCCTGGCTAATTTGGATGCAGTCATTCAGCTTATCCGCGCATCTAAGACCACTAAAGAGGCCAAAGAAGGCTTGATCAGAGAATTTGCCCTCTCTGAAAAACAGGCCCAGGCCATCTTAGAGATGCAGCTTCAGAGATTGACCGGTCTGGAACAGGAAAAGATCGAAAAAGAATATTTAGCCTTAATCAAGGAAATAGCCAGGCTGAAATTTATTCTGGAAAATCCCAGGGAGATCGATCTTATCATCAGAGAAGAATTGCTTGAAATAAAAAAAACTTACGCTGATGGCCGAAGGACGCAGATCGTGGACGCCACCTCGGAGCTTAGTGTGGAAGACCTGATTCCTGAAGAAGATATGGTCATCACTATCTCTCATACCGGCTACATCAAACGGCTGCCGGTAACCACCTATCGCAAACAAAGAAGAGGCGGAAAAGGCATCACCGGGATGGAGACCAGAGAGGAAGATTTTGTAGAATATCTCTTCATCGCTTCCACCCACGATTATATCCTCTTTTTTACCAATAAGGGCAAGGTTTACTGGTTGAAGGTTCATGCGATTCCTCAGGCAGGAAGGACGGCGCGGGGCACACCCGCGGTCAACCTTATCCGGATTGAAAAGGGGGAAAGAATCAGCGCCTTTATCCCTATTCATCAGTTTACGCCTGATGATTATTTAGTCATGGCCACCAGGCAGGGATTAGTTAAAAAGACAGCCCTTTCGGAATATTCCAGACCCAGACCGAGTGGGATTATTGCCATTACCCTGGAAGAAGGAGACGAGTTGGTGGGCGTAGAGTTGACTGAGGGGCATCAAGAAATACTTTTAGCCACCAGGACCGGTAAAAGCATTCGATTCCCCGAGACAGACGTTCGGCCTACGGGGCGGGCTTCCCGTGGAGTAAGAGGAATTCGCTTTGGGGTCCGAAAAGATGAGGTAATAGGCATGGAGGTGGTCGGGTCTGAAATGACGCTGGTTACCGTGACGGAGCAGGGGTTTGGCAAGCGGACGGACCTGTCTGAATATCGCACCCAGGCCAGGGGAGGCCAAGGAATCATTAACATCAAGATCACTCCCCGCGGCGGAGAGGTAGCCGGCATCCTTGAGGTGGATAATGACGACGAGTTGATGATAATTACCCAGAGTGGGATGGTTATTCGTTTAGCCGTCGAGGGGATGCGTCCGATGGGCAGAGCCACCCAGGGGGTGTCTGTTATTCGCTTAAAGGAAAATGACCGGATTACTTCGGTAGCCAAGGTAGTGGGAAAGAAGGAAGAAGAGGAAGTTTAAAATGATCTTCGATGTTAATTATAGCAAAACCTACACTTCTGGTTACCATTTGACCATTTGCCATAATAAAAACTAAATCTTTTTTTTCACGCTTAACGCCTATACTATTGAGTATTTCAGTTAAAACCCATGTATACTCACTACCTGTATCAACAAGTATTTTAGGTATACGAACGCTCTTTTTTCTGTTAATATGATTTCTAATTGTACACCCTGTGTAAAAAGTCCCCATAAAACCTCCTTCTTTTTTTCCTGCTTTTCATTCCGCAATCCACCTTCCGCCAGGTTCATTCCGCCACTCGAAATCTGCCTTCCGTAATCGCTCTACCATCTCATCTGAAATTACCCGCTCTCCGATCATTATTCTCCCCTTACCCAGACCATGACAATCAGAACCTCCGGTAATTAATAGCCCGTATTTCTCAGCCAGACATCGATAATGTTCCTCTATATCCGGAGGATGTTCCGTATGGTAGGCCTCCAGCCCTGCTAATCCTTCTGAAATAAGTTGGGGGATAAATTCATCACCATCGAGGGTGCCAGGATGAGCCAGGACAGGCAAACCACCAGCCGTTCGGATAATCTGGATGGCCTGCCTCGGAGAAATATGATATTTAGGCACATAACAGGGGCCGTTCTGGCCGATGTATTGAAAGGCCTCAGCCGTGGAGTCCACTATTCCCGCCTCACGCATCACGGTGGCCACATGCAGCCGGCCAATACAGCCCCGCCCGGCCAGCTCTTTAATCCGGTTAAAAGAAATTCTTGGCCCGAGTTTAGCCAATTTTTCAACTATTTTCTGAGCCCTTTGGTAGCGGGTTTCCCTGAAAGTCCTGAGATAAGTCCGTAACGATTCGCTGTTCTGGTCGATAAAATACCCCAGCATGTGGATTTCTCTCTTGAGGGTATCGGCGGATAATTCTACGCCGGGTATGACATATAAACCGTATTGTTCTCCCCAATAATTGGCTTCACTTATACCATCAATGGTATCGTGATCAGTAATAGCAATAGTAGAAAGCCTGCGTCGGCAGGCCTCCTCGACTATCTCCCTGGGAGAAAGGGTAGAATCAGAAAAGTAGGTATGTATGTGTAGATCTGCTGGCATTCTTTTTTTTCCTGTTAGGTAACCGTGACTCGATGCTCGATGCTCGATATTGGACCCTTCACCTTCCTCGAGCATCGAGCATCGAGGAATAATCGCCTGCGTTTTTAGTCTAACATCTTTTTGAGGAAATGTCAACCAAATGCTTGATCCCCCAGGTGTGAAAAATGGTAATTATTCAGCCACTGATTGACACGGATTAGCCCGGATAAAATAGAATGAGTGTAACCGTTCAGCCACAGATGCACACAGATGAAACACGGAAAATCCGTGAGCCGTGTCCGTTGATTCGGGTCTGTCCTTAGGCTGTAGGGACAGCCCTTGTGGTTGTCCATCTACGGAACGGACATGGACAAGCACGGACAGGGACAAGCCCTGTCCCTACACTTCCGCCTTCTGTCCTGTGTTATTTATCCGTGCTAATCCGTGCAGCTATACCTGAACGGTTACGAATGAGTTTA